>JAVBSN010000023.1:0-22940 GCA_031547045.1 Lachnospiraceae bacterium | reverse complement strand
GTAGGAAATGATTCAATATATATTAACCCAAAGATTAAGCTAATACTTGCATGGTCAGTATTTGCATTATTATGTATAGTTTTAATAGTAGTTATTAAATTAAAGCATACTGATAAACCAGAAGTAGTAACTTCGGAAGATACAGAAACAACGGAAGAAGCATATACACCATATGAGAAGGATGCATATCCAGCAGTTAATGAATTAATCAATAAGTATTATCAAGCAATAGCAGCTTGTGATGCAGAGACTCTTAAGACGTTAGTAACTAATCCAGAACAATTTGATGATATTACTAAGTTACAAAGTAAAGCAGTGTACATAAAGGGATATAATAATTTGGTATGTTATACCAAGCCAGGATATACAGAGAATTCTATGATAGTATTTGCACAAACAAATATAATGCTTAAGGATGTTGTATCAGAACCGTTTGATATATATCAATTTTATCTTACAATTGATGAGAATGGTAATTATTTAATTTATAATGGTGAATTGGATGAAGCTACAAAAGCATATGTAGAATCAGTATCAAATGATCCAGATATTGTAAAAGTATTTTCAGATGCAGAAGATTGTAATGTTGCATTTAAGAACAGTGATGAAACTTTAGTTGCTTTTTATGATTTGATTAATTCTAGTACTGCACCTACAACAGAAGCAACAACAGAAGAAGTAACAACAGAGGCGACAACAGAAGAGGTAATAACAGAAGCTACTACAGAGGCACCAGTTGAAGAGGGTGGCGAGAACCAAGATCAGCAATAACATATTTTTGTATATATGAGTGGGAAGAAGAGGACATTTCTAATACTTAACTAACTATATTTCATTTAATATAGTGGTAAGTATATCTAGAAATGTCCTCTTCATACTATTATCACTTAACGAGGTATTATCGACTTTATTCATCATCTCCAAAGATTTCATATATATTGACACCGCGAGGTTTAACTGCTGTTGAAAATACTATTTGTGTTTCTGTTTTGCCGAATCTTTGTAACTGCCCAATAAAAGAATCTAATTCCATTGTGCTTGGAAAAGAAACTTTCATAAGCATAGAATATGCTCCAGTAACACAGTTACATTCTAATACATTAGGACATGCTTCTATAAATGGGTAAAAGTTTGGTTTTTGCTTAGGATCAAGTGAAAGATTTATAAATGCTGTAATATGATAACCTAGCTTTATATGGTCAATGTTAGCATGGTATCCTGTAATAATACCAGCTTTTTCAAGCCTTTCAATTCTGGCTGATACAGCAGGTGAAGATAAATATACTTGACTTGCTAAATATTTAAGCGGGTATCTAGCATTTTCTTGAAGTAAATGTAATATTTTTTTGTCTATATTATCCATATTATACACATCCTTTTCGATTATTTGTAGTGTAGAAAAATAGGGAATGTTTCAAAAATGAAACACTCCCTCGTGATTATTTTCTAATTATATAATGTTATCTTAATTTTATCAAGTATTTTTTTGAAAAAATTAAAAAAATATCTATAAAGTGATTTAAACTTAATAAAAATCACTAATATTTACTGCTTGTTATTAATATGTAATGTTGTACTGCAAAGAAACATAGTAAATCTATGATGACTTAAGTAAATTAAGTTTATATACAGAAATAAGAGAATATGGTATTATACCTAGTATATATGAGAAATAATTTAAGTGTAATAATATACACTAGAATGGAGATAAATATGTCAGAAGGAACTAGACTTAACAAATATTTGAGTGAAGCAGGATTTTGCTCTAGAAGAAAAGCAGATGAGTTTATTGAAAGAAAAAAAGTTACTATTAATGGAGAAATAGCAACAGTAGGTACTAAGGTATTTAGTGGTGATATTGTAAAGGTTGGAGAGAAATTAATTAAGCAAGAAAATGACCTTATTTTATTAGCTTTTAATAAACCTAGGGGCATTACTTGTACAGCTCATCGTGGTGATAAGAGTAATGTAATGGATTATATTAATTATAAAACTAGATTACAGTATATTGGAAGATTGGATAAGGATTCAGAAGGGCTTATGCTATTTACCAACAATGGAGATATAACTAATGCAATTACTAGATCAAAGAATGAGCATGAGAAAGAATATATTGTTACAGTAGGTAGGGATATAACGGTAGAATTCTTAGAAAATATGAGTAAGGGTGTTAAGATTACAGATAAGGATCTTAATCAATCGTGGGTTACAAAACCATGTAAGGTAAGAAAGATAGGTAATAAAACATTTGGAATAATCTTGACTCAAGGTCTAAAAAGACAAATTCGACGTATGTGTGAGAAATTAGGATACAGAGTAACTAATCTTAAGAGAGTTAGAGTTATGAATATTGAACTTGGTGATTTGCCAGTAGGTGAATATAGGGATTTAACTAGAGAAGAGGTTTCAGGATTAATGAAACTTATAAAAAATGATTTAAATAATTAGTGAGGAATATATAATGAATAAGGTTGATAGGGTCAAAGAATTAGTAGATATTCTTAATGAGGCAGGAAAAGCATATTATCAAGAGGATAGAGAAATAATGTCTAACCTTGAATATGATAAACTATATGATGAATTAACTGAATTAGAAAAAGAAACAGGAGTTGTATTATCTAATAGTCCAACTATTAATGTTGGATATGAAATTCTTAGTGAATTAGAAAAAGAAGCTCATTCTTCACCTATGTTATCTCTTGATAAAACAAAGGATATTAGTAACTTAACGACTTGGTTAGGAGATAAAGAAGGAGTTTTATCTTGGAAATTAGACGGATTAACAGTTGTTATAACATATAGAGATGGTGAGTTATACAAAGCTATAACAAGAGGTGATGGGGAGGTTGGAGAGGTTATTACTAATAATGCTAAAACATTTAAAAACCTACCTAAAACAATACCATACAAAGGTGAACTTATAATTAGAGGAGAGGCAGTAATAAAATACTCTGATTTTAATAAAATAAATGATTTAATTGAAGATGTAGATTCTAAATATAAGAATCCAAGAAATCTATGTAGTGGATCAGTTAGACAATTAAATAATGAAATAACAGCAAAACGTAATGTTCATTTTTTTGCATTTAATCTAGTTGATGTTAATGATGTGGATTTTAAAGGATCTTTTATTAATAGATTAGAGTGGTTAGCGGGTATGGGTTTTGATATTGTTGAATATGTTAGGGTTAATGGTCAAGTATTATCCGATGTAGTAATGAATTTTGCAAATAGAATTCCAGATAATGATTTTCCTTCAGATGGGCTTGTACTTATGTATGATGATGTTGAGTATGGCAAGAGCTTAGGAAGAACATCTAAGTTTCCAAGAGATTCTATAGCATTTAAGTGGGCAGATGAATTGGCAACAACACATTTAACTAGAATAGAGTGGAGTCCTTCAAGAACAGGTCTTATTAATCCAGTAGCAGTATTTGAACCAGTAGAGTTAGAGGGTACTAGTGTGAGTAGAGCTAGTATTCATAATGTTAGTATATTAGAAGCGCTAGCATTAGGAATTGGGGATGAAATAACAGTATATAAGGCTAATATGATAATACCTCAAGTGGCAGAGAATATAACAAGAAGTGGTGGTGTTGTACCACCTGATAAATGTCCTACCTGTAATGGTGATACTGAAATAAAAGATGCTAATGGTGTTCGTGCTTTATATTGCACTAATCCTTCTTGTAGTGCCAAAAAGAGTAAACTATTTGCTCATTTTGTTTCTAGAAATGCAGTTAATATAGATGGATTATCAGAAGCTACAATAGATAAATTTATTGAAGCAGGATTTTTAAAAGAATTATACGATATATACAGAATTAATAGATATGAGTCTGAAATAGTTGTAATGGAAGGTTTTGGAGAGAAATCATACAGCAATCTTATTAAATCTATTAATAATGTTAGGATTGTGAATATGGCTAAGTTTGTATTTGGATTAGGTATTTTAAATATTGGATTAGCTAATGCCAAAGTTATTTGCAAGGAATTTAAATATGATTTTAATAAGATAAGAACAGCATCCTTAGAGAGTTTAATAGTAATAGATGGTATAGGTGAAGTTATTGGAAAATCATTTGTAGAATATTTTGCAGATGAACATAATAATTATATAGTTAATGAATTATTAAAAGAAATAGAATTCGAAAAAATTATAGAAGATGCATCAGTTCAAGTATTTGAAGGAAAGAGTTTTGTTATTACAGGTTCAGTAAACCATTTTGCTAATAGAAATGAAGTTAAAGAATTAATTGAGAGTAAAGGTGGAAAGGTAACAGGTTCAGTTACTTCAAAAACAGACTATTTAATTAATAATGATGTATTATATAATTCATCGAAAAATAAGAAAGCAAAAGAATTAGGTGTACCGATTATAAGTGAAGAAGATTTTATAAAATTATATAACTAATGTTAAAACACTATTAAATGTTATTGTGTATCAATAATTATTTACATGTCAAGGAGATTTTATGAAAAAAATAAAATGTTTTTTGTTAAGCTTAATAATATTATTAATTCTCTTTCCTGTTAATGTTTTTGCTAATGAAAATGAAGATACAGATGATACAAAAGAAAAGACTATTAATATTGCGGTTTCCTTTGATAACCAAATAGCCACTGAGAGAATAGTATATCAAGCATTTAAAAGAATGGGTTATAATGCAATATTTGAAACATCAGGAATGACAACAGCTATTGTTAGTGCAGATTCTGGTGAACAGGATGGACTTCTAGTACAGGGACCTGGACTAGAAGAGAAATATGAAAATTTAGTTATGGTTAATTCTTATGTTACAAAAGTATATTTTGAAGTTTTTGCTAAGACAGATAAAACATATAGTATGGATAAATGGGACGATTTATCAGGATTGCGTGTAGGAACACTTTATCAAAAATATCATATAGAAAATAACCTACCTTCAAATATTAAAGAGCATATAAAATATGATAATTGGCCTCAATTACTTGAAGCTTTAAAAAATGGGGAATGTGATGTAGCAGTTATGACACGTACCATAGAGGAAGAGTTAGTTATTCCTGAAAGTATTAAAAAAGTTGGTATTGTTGATTATACCTATTCATGTCCATATTTGAATAAAAAATATGAATATTTAGTTCCAGAGCTAGAGAAAACTATAAATGAAATGAAAGAAGATGGCACATATGATGCTATTTATAATGGTAGCTATATGCAACATGGTGATAATAAGAATGTGTTGCTAATAACATCATATTCTTCAGAATCATTATGGGAGCGTACAATAGTAGAAAACATTAAAAGTACTTTAGAGGTGGATAATACTCTAACAATCTCTACCATTGCATTAAATGGTAGGCGTATTTTAGATGCCAGTCAAAGGGATAAAATAGCAATAAAAACAATAAGGGCTATATTACATAATGTGGATTTTGATGCAATTATAGTGTCAGATAAATATGCTTTTGATTTTGTTCAAAGTAATTATCAATATTTATTTAATAGCAAGCCTATATTTTTTTGTGGTATTGAAAATATAGAAGAAGGAAATATTACAACTATATCAAAGGATAAGATTACAGGTGTATACGAATATATACCTATAAAGGAAACACTTAATGAAATGTTAGAATTATTTCCTAATACAGAACGGATTTATGTAATAAATGATTATACAGAAGTTGGACTAATCTGGAAAGAATCAATAGAAGAGCAATCAATAAATTTTGTAGATAAGGTAGAATTTATATATAATGAAAATATATCAGCAGATGAACTATTAGAAGATTTATCTGATTTGCCACCAAATTCATTAATACTAACAGGTATGTATTATATTGATGGATATAATTCGTATACTGATTTATCAGTGTTTTATTCACAGATGAATCAGATAGTAGATACACCAGTATTCGGACTTTTTGGAACATCTCATGGATATGGACATATTGGTGGTTGTTATGATTTACCTAATTATCAAGGTAAAACAGTAGCTAATATGGTTCTTGAATATTTTAATAATAAGGATATATCTTCAATAACATATGATTACAATACTAATTCAGGTGTATGGATGTTTGATTATGAAGAAATGACTAAATGGGGGATTAAGAGAAAGGATTTACCTGAGAATTCTATAATAACAAATGTTCCACCATCGTTTAAGGATACTAATCCTACTGCATATTATTTTACAATTACTTCAATAATTGTTGCACTTATAACTATTGTTGGATCTATAATTTTTTTAAAGGCTGTAGGAAAGAGAAATAAGAAAATATATCAAAAAGAGCAGCAGATTAGATATACTCAAGGTGAGTTTAAAAAAATAATTGATATTGTCCCAATAGCAATTGTATTATTTAATCCACATACAGGCAAAATTATATATAGCAATTCTGCTAGTGGTCAAATGTTCGGATTTTCTAATAAAAGAAATATGGTAGGTATAAACATAAAAAAACTACATATGCAATTTAAAATGGATGATAAAGAAGAAGAAAGCACAATTAATGAAAATATAGATTTAATAATGGCTTCAGATGAAACTAGATTGTTTGAAATGGTGGCCTGTACAAGTGAGGGTAAGTATTTTGATGTAGCAATTAGAGCAAATCATGTTGTGTATAATGAAGAAACTTGTATAGTAGCTGCTTATATAGATACTAGCCAAGAAGTTGAACGTAATCAAATGCTTCAAAATGCAGCAAATGAAGAAAAAGAGGCTAATAAACTTAAGAGTCGTTTCTTAATGAATATGAGTCATGAAATTAGAACGCCAATGAATGCAGTTATTGGATTATCAGATCTTGCGCTAAGACGTTTTAAAGGAGAAAAGAGCTATGATTCATTTAGAAAAATAAATAAATCAGCCAACTATTTACTTCAAATTATTAATGATATTCTTGATTTTTCTAAAATAGAAGCAGAGAAACTTGATTTAATAGAAGAAGAATTTTCATTAGAAGATATTGTTTCTAATGCCTTATTAATTGCGGAAGAAAAAATAGGAGAAAAGCCTATAGAACTATCTGCAATAATAGAAAAGGATGTTCCTTGCAAGTTTATAGGAGATAAATCAAGAATATGGCAAATATTAAAAAATATTCTTGATAATGCAGCAAAGTATACTATGGAAGGCTTTATTTCTTTGTATATTAAAGTGAAAGAAGACACTGATACCAATGCAACAATTATTTTTGAAATATCGGATTCAGGTATGGGTATGACAAAGAAGCAGATTGAAAAAATATATACTCCATTTGAACAATTCCATGATGAAGGTAAGACTTTTGGTGAAGGAACAGGATTAGGAATGACTATTACAAGGCAACTTATTTCCTTAATGGGAGCAGAACTTGTAATAGATAGTGAAGTAAATGTTGGAACAACATTTACAATTGAAATAACATTACCTAAGACAGATTCTTGTAGATCTCTTGAAAAAGAACTTGCTACCTATGGAGCAAGTAAAAATCAAGAAGTTTTATTAGTACAAAACCAATCAAAATCAAGGGAATATACGGATAAAATATTAAATTTAATTGGATATTCTACTGTATGTATATCATCAATTGAAGAAATGCAAGATATAATTAGTAAATATAAAGAATTTTATAGTATTATTTTAGATCATTCTATATATAAAGAAAATAAGGATGTAATAAAATGGATAGTGGACAATGGAAAATACACTAATTTAATATTATCTGTATCTCAATTAGAAGAAGTTGAAGAAGATAATGTTAAGATACTTCAAAGACCATTTATGCCGTCAGAACTTGCTAGAATATTATTAAATGATGAAGATAGAGAATCTGAAGTTGAGAACTATAAAGAATTTTCTAATGCAAGGGTTTTAGTTTGTGAAGATAATGAATTGAATCAAGAGGTAGTAACAGGAGTTATGAATATTTTTGGAGTTAATCCAATTATAGCAAGTAACGGAAAAGAAAGTATTGATAAGCTTGAGCAATCGGAATTTGATATGGTTTTTATGGATATTATGATGCCTGTAATGGATGGACATGAGGCAACAAAAGTAATTAGAAACAGTAATAAAACATATTCTAATGTTCCTATAATAGCTATGACAGCTCATGTAATGAAGGAAGAACTTGATAAATGCATAGAAAGTGGTATGAATGGTTACATTAAAAAACCATTAGATATTAATGAAATTTATAATGTATTATATAGATTTTTATTATAGATATAACTAGATTATTTGTATAATATTTGATATATAATTAATATTGTGTTAAAATAACTGTTAATGTCAGATTGATACTATGTCAATCTGACATTAAATATTAATATAGCAGGGGTGACATGTATGCCTATTAAAATAGATAATGATTTACCAGTAAAGAAAATACTTGAAGAAGAAAATATATTTGTTATGGACGAAGAGAGAGCTGTATCACAGGATATACGTCCTCTTAAAGTGGTTATACTTAATTTAATGCCTTTAAAAGAAGATACAGAACTTCAACTTTTAAGAAGTTTATCAAATACACCATTACAGGTAGATATAACATTTATAAGAACTGAAACATATGAATCTAAAAATGCTAAACATGGGCATTTAGAAAGATTTTATGCTACTTTTGAAGATATTAAAAGTAGAAAATATGATGGACTTATAATTACAGGAGCACCAGTTGAACTTCTAGAATTTGAAGAAGTAGAATATTGGGACGAGTTAACTACTATTATGGATTGGTCTAATACAAATGTTACATCAACACTTCATATATGTTGGGGTGCTCAAGCAGGTTTGTATTATAGATATGGAATTAAGAAGTATATTTTAGATAAGAAAATATCGGGAGTGTATAAACATTATCCTCTTCATAAAAAAACTCCATTAGTTAGAGGATTTGATGATACATTTTATGTTCCTCAATCTAGAAATACAGAAATTAAGCGAGAAGAAGTATTGTCAGATGATAGATTAGAGATAGTAGCAGATTCTGAAGAAACAGGACCATATTTAATTGTTGCTAAAGACGGAAAGAACATATTTGTAACAGGACATCCAGAGTATGATACAGTTACGCTAGATAGTGAGTATAAAAGAGATACAGATAGAGGTCTTGAACCAGAAATTCCTGTTAATTATTATCCAGATGATAATCCAGATAATAAACCAGTTAAATCATGGAGATGTCATGCTAACACACTATATGCTAACTGGTTGAATTACTATGTGTACCAGAATACTCCTTATGTGTGGTAGGGAAGAAATATTAATAAAAAATTTAATAATAATGTGTACAAGGCGGATCTAGAATATAATCTAGATTCGTTTTTTATGTGCATAAATGCATTGGAAAGTCTGTGCAAGTTAGCATAAGCCTATTTTATTGGAATGTTGAGTTCATATTCATAATTAATATGGTGTAATAACATATAATAGTGATATTATACAAAAAGATATGGTTAAAATGACAGTTAAAAATTACTACTAAAAAATGTTAAAATATATTTAAAATTATTTGTAAGTATATGATCTTGATGTTTATTGTTAACGGGAAATTATTTACAACACCTGAATTATTACAAAGTAGGGTATCTATAAACAAACTAAAGTAGTTAATGTGTTATAAATAACGGAGGATGAATTATGGATACAATTGAAATAAAAAAAGCATATCAATATGCAATCAGATTTTCAGAAACTTTATATATAAGCATATATATATTATTGATTATTATGAGTATTTTATATATTTTTTTAATACCTGAATTACAACAAAAAGAGATTATAATTGTTATATGTGCAATAGAACTAATGATATTAGTAATTCCATTAGTTAAATTATTAAAAAAATTAAAGATGTGCAATAGGGTTCTAGAAAATTTAGAAATATTAGAAACCAAAGTTAATATTAATACTTCGTGGTATAGACGAGGTCGTAGTGGAGGATATGCATATATTGAATCAAGTTATTTTGATGAAAAAAATAGTAGAATATATTTATTTAAGAAGAAAGAATCAATATCTATGGGGCCAAGGGGATTTTGGGATAATCCTATAAATGAAAAAGAGCCAATATATGTTTTAGTTAATAGAAATAATTATGATGAATATATAGTATTGGTTAAAGAATATATAAGTAGTAATCGAAATAAACAAGATACTATATTTGTGATTATATTCTTTATGTTTGTTTTTATTATAATAAGTATTGTAATGCTATTAAAAATTAAAATTGGAATATAGATATATATATATGGTGATTACATAGGTAAACTAAAAAATCTCCATTCCCAATATAGGAATGGAGATTTTTTTATCTATAGTGGTACAAATTTATCTGCACCTTGTTTGCAAACAGGACATATAAAATCTTCTGGTAGTGGATCACCTTCGTATACATAGCCACAAACAGTACAGCGATAACCTTTTTTAGGTTCTTCTTTTTCTTGATAAGAAGGAGCAGCTTTAGGAGTAGTTCCGTTCTTGACTTGTTGATAATAAGCATAAGTTATAACAGGTTTATCCTCAATTACTTCTGCTTCAACAACATCACCAAAGAAAGTAATGTGAGTTCCTATATCTACATAATCAAATACTTTACAACTAAATCTTGCAGCGGCAAAATCTTTTACATATGTAACACCGTTATTATCAATATCAGTGTTGAAGTTAGCAAATTTATTATTATCTTTACTACTTTGAAACCCGAAAGTAGCAATTAAATTCATATCAACATCCTCAGTTAATACAGTGGCACAAAAACTCTTTGATTCCATAATAAGTCCAGTTGTAAAGTTATCCTTATTAAGAGTGATTGACATTCTAGCAGGAGAAGAAGTTACTTGATTAAGTGTATTAGCAATAAGCCCTCCGTTAATAGTTCCATTACTACTTGTTATTACATATAAGCCATAGCTTAGTTTGTAAAATGCTGTCTTATCCATAAAATGCTCCTTTCTGAAACAATAATAATTACTAATATCAGTATAGCTTTTTTTAAATGCTATGTCAATTAATAATTAGTATATAATATTACAGAGAGTGTATTTTAATGTGCAACCCATACATATGAGATATAGTATTATATTAAGGAGTGTTAATAAAATCTTTGAAAGGTAGGTACATATGTTGCAGACAATAAGTACGATAGTATTAATAGTTCTTGTAATAGCAGTTCTTACGTGTGAATTAGTTTTTTATATATTTGATGAGTATATAGCTATAAATACAAAAAGCGAAGAAATTAGAGAATATAAAATTATTAAACTTTATAAAAGTAGGATTAAATGGTTTAGAGGAGCGACTACTAGATTTTATATAAAGCGATTAAGATTATACTATGCAACCTTTGAGGATGTTGAGAGTAAGAAAACTATAATATTGAGATGGTGTTATGGAGATTATATAGGCAAGAGATGTTTAATTAAAGTAAGGGAAAATAAATATTGTAGAAAACGATTTGAGCTAGTACGGTTAGATATAGGTGGTGTACTATTTAGTTTATTATGTATATTTCTATACATAATAGCATTTTATAGTATTTTATTTGCTAAGTAGTAATAAATTATATGGGTTGAAATTATCAAAAATGAGAGTATAATTATACAATGATAAAATTTGAGGTAAGGAGTAGTAAAAATGATTAAAATTATATCAGATAGTACTAGTGATTTAGGTCCAGAATTAATTGAGAAATATAATATAGGTATAATACCACTTACAATTAATTTAGGAGATACAGGTTATTTAGATTCTGTAGAAATTACACCAGATGAAATATACAAGTGGTCTGATGATAATAATGAGACGCCTAAAACAGCATCACCAACTATCGAATATGCAATTGAAGTTTTAAAGCCATATGTAAATAATGGTGATGAAGTTATAGTATTTACAATATCTGAAGATATGTCTACAACAGCAAATGTTATAAGACTTGCTGCTACAGAATTAGATGCGGAAGATAAGGTATATGTTATAGATTCTAAAAATTTATCAACAGGAATAGGATTGCAGATTATTAAGGCATGTGAAATGGTAGAACAAGGTTTATTTTCAGCAGAAATAGTGAGTAATATATTAAAACTTCAAACTAAGGTTAATGCAAGTTTTGTTGTAGATACACTTACTTATTTACATAGAGGTGGAAGATGTAGTTCCACAGCAGCATTATTTGGAAACGCTCTTAAATTAAAACCTAAGATAGTTGTTGAAAATGGAAAAATGTTTGCAGCAACAAAATATAGAGGTAAACAAAATAAAGTAATTGAAAAATATGCAAGTGATTTACGTGATAATATTTTAAATGCAGATCCATCTAGAGTATTTATAACTCATTCAGGTTGTGATGAAGAAGCAATTAACTGGGTGTATGATTATTTAAATGATTTAAATTACTTTAATGAAATACATATTACAAGAGCTGGTGGAGTAATCTCTAGTCACTGTGGATATGGAACACTAGGAGTATTATTTATCGAAAAGTGATAATGCATACCTAGATAATTAATGAGGTCTTTTCGAATCTAGTATCTAGGTAATACCTTATAAATACACCAACTTTAATCCAGCTAATGATGCCAGGTATATTATACAATTTATACATAGTAATATTCCTAGTAATATGAAATGAGATACGTTAGTACATTCACATAGTATTGAATAAAAATAATAAGTTATGAAGCTTGATATTGCAGCGATTGCGCTTGGCATTATCAAGCTTTTTATTGGATTGAATGAAACATGAGTGTTTTTCATAATTGATATAAAAACTAGTAAAGTTAAAAATAGATAACTTACTAATAGTCCCCACATATAACCCTTAATTCCTACTTTAGGTATTACAAATAGTATAAAGGCAATTCGTATAGCAATTGATAATATAAAATATATAAGATTCATTGTGGTTTTTCCAAGACCATTTAGAATACTAGAAATAGTTGTTGCTAAATATATAAATGGGCATAGTAGTGCCATAGAAAATAAAAGTTCACCAGAGGTTTCATTTGCAAATATAATAGTACCTAAATCTTTACCAAATACTAAGAATATGCCAGTGCTTAATATACCTATAAGAAGGCAAAAATGCATACTTCTCTCAGTGATTTTCTTAATTGAATTATCGTCAGTAGTTGCATTTGCACTAGATATTGCAGGTAATAGCATAGTTGATAAAGAGTTAGTGATTGTTGAAGGAAACATTATAAATGGTAGAGCTATACCTGTTAATGTTCCATATAATTCAAGTGATAAATCATTATTGTTATAATAGAGCATAAGCATACTTGGTATTAATACAGATTCTAGACTTTGAAGTACTGTTAATGAAAGTCTATTAGTAGTAAGGGGTATACTGTCCTTAAGTAGTAATTTAGTTGTAAAACCATAGCTAGAATTATTAGAAGGACTTTTATAATTAGTACGGTTTTTCTTTTCTTTATGGTTACTAATAGAATAAGCAATAATAGTATATATGGTGGAAACAGCTTCACCTATAACAATTCCCCAAACGGCAATAGAGGCATCAATAACCATAAAGGATCTTATAAATAAATATATTATATATATTCCACCTACACGAGCAACTTGTTCTATTAACTGTGAACCAGCATTTACACCTGATTTTTTCAAACCAAGAAAGTAGCCATTTATACAGCCCTTAATACTTATAAATGGTATGCCGTATGAAAGTATTTCAAGACAACGAGTACATTCATCGCTTCTTAAAACTGTATTTGCAAAGTAACTAGAGTAATGATGAATTACAAAAGAGGCTAATATACCAAGACTAATAGAAATAAACATACCTATTTTGAGTAACCGTTTGGCAAGTGGCATATTATTTCTACTAACATATTCAGAAACTAATTTAGTCAAGGATAGTGAGATACCTTGACAACAAAAACTAAAAGCAACCATATATATAGGAAATATAAGTTGATATATACCTAATTCTCTAGCTCCAATTAGATTAGATAGGAAGATTCGATTATAGAAGCCGATTATTCGTGTAATTATACCTGCAACAGTAAGTGTAATTGTGCCTTTTATTATAGAGTTTTTATTAGTAGACATAGTGGCTCCAGTAATGCTATCATTACAATATATTAAAAAGAGGTGTTAAATATGATAGATAGAAGTGTTTTATATTCAACAAGATTTTATAAATCAAAAGGTGTAATGACAGGAAGTTATAAGGGAATGAGATATAGAGTTGTTAAACAAGACGATGAACATTTATTGGCAACTATATTTCCAGAACCTTATAACTATGAAACTACTGATGATGAATTAAAAGTAAATAGAGAATTTGAATTATCAGAAGAAGGTTTAGATAATATAGCAATATGGCTTAATGAGGAGCATAAAGCAAAGAAATGGAAGTAATCACAAGAATAATACCAAGGAATATTATATTATAGGAAAATATATCTATAAATAATATTCCTATTTTATTGTATTGACAAATGATAGGGGCAGTGATACTATGCTTATATATCCGAGTAATTTAGTGGGATTTGAGGTGAGCATATGAAATTATCTACTAAAGGAAGATATGGATTGCGTGCAATGATTGATTTGGCAGATTATAGCGAATATGAAGCTGTATCAATTAGTAGTATATCAGAGCGACAGTCTATTTCCGTTAGTTATTTAGAACAATTAATAGCAAAATTAAAGAAAGCGGGATTAGTTAATAGCATTAGAGGAGCACAAGGTGGCTATGTGTTAGCTAGACCAGCTAAAGATATATCAGTAGGGGATGTGTTAAGAGCATTAGAAGGTGGATTAGTTCCAGTAGATTGTTCAGAGTTAACAGGAGAATCCTCGTGTAGTGGAAGTAGTTATTGTGTAACAAAATTTGTATGGCAAAGAATTAATGATAGTATACAGGATGCTGTTGATTCTATGACAATAGAAGAGCTAGTAAATGATAGTAGACTAGTAAGACAAAGTAACCCTGAGGGTACAGGGTGTGACATATAGTGATAGGAGACGATTAAGATGGATAAAGTGATATATTTAGACCATGCAGCAACAACACAGACAAGACCAGAAGTAGTAGATGCAATGCTTCCGTATTTTACTGAAAAATTCGGTAATCCGTCAAGTATATATAGTTTTGCAGCAGATAATAAAAATGTAATAACAGAAGCTAGAGAAGTAATTGCAAAATCACTTGGAGCAAATACAGCAGATATATATTTCACAGCAGGAGGAACAGAAGCAGATAACTGGGCATTGATTGGAACAGCAGAAGCTTATGCAGATAAAGGAAAGCATATAATAACAACTAAAATAGAGCATCATGCAGTACTCCATTCAGCAGAATATTTAGCAAGCAAAGGATATGAAATAACTTATCTAAATGTTGATGAGAATGGTTTGGTTAGATTAGATGAATTAAAGGCAGCTATAAGACCAGATACAATTTTAATATCAGTTATGTTTGCTAATAATGAAATAGGAACTATTGAACCAATCAAAGAAATTAGTAAAATAGCAAAAGAACATAATATTTTACTTCATACAGATGCGGTTCAAGCATATTGTCAACTTCCTATAAATGTCGATGAACTTGGAATAGATATGTTAAGTGCTAGTGGCCATAAATTAAATGGTCCTAAAGGAATAGGATTTTTATATATAAGAAAAGGATTAAAATTAAGAAGCTTCGTACATGGTGGAGCTCAAGAACGAAAACGTAGGGCAGGTACAGAAAATGTACCAGGAATTGTTGGTTTTGCAAAAGCAGTAGAGATTGCAATGGCAACAATGGGAGAAAGAGCAAGTAAGGAAACAGATCTAAGAAATTATCTAGCAAATAGAATCTTAAGTGAAGTTCCGTATTCAAGAATAAATGGTGATATGGCAAATCGTTTACCTAATAACCTTAATATAAGTTTTCAATTTATTGAAGGAGAATCATTACTAATAATGCTTGATATGAAAGGTATATGTGCTTCAAGTGGTTCAGCATGTACATCAGGCTCATTAGATCCATCTCATGTATTGCTAGCAATAGGACTTCCACATGAGATAGCACATGGTTCACTTAGACTTACATTAGGTGAAGAAAATACAAAAGAAGAATTAGATTATGTTATAGACTCTATAAAGGAAATTGTTCAAAAACTTCGTGACATGTCACCTTTATATGAGGATTTTATGAAAACAAAGTTGTAATATACTCAATCTAAATATATAAACCTAGGAGGATATAATATGTACAGTGAAAAAGTAATGGATCATTTTGAAAATCCAAGAAATGTAGGAGAAATAGAAAATGCAAGTGGAGTTGGTACAGTTGGTAATGCTAAATGTGGCGACATTATGAGAATATATTTTGATATAGATGACAATCAAGTTATCCAAGATGTCAAATTTAAAACATTTGGTTGTGGTGCTGCAGTAGCAACAAGTAGTATGGCTACAGAACTTGTTAAAGGAAAAACTATATATGAAGCCCTAGAAGTTACTAATAAGGCAGTAATGGATGCACTTGATGGACTTCCGCCAGTAAAGGTACATTGTTCTTTACTAGCAGAAGAGGCTATTCATGCAGCGTTATGGGATTATACTGAGAAAAATGGCATTAAAATAGAAGGATTAACAAAACCAAAGAGCGATATACACGAAGATGATGAGAGTGAAGAGTATTAATTATGAGTAAAAAGGTATCAGTAGGAATGTCAGGAGGAGTAGATTCCTCTGTTGCAGCATATTTACTAAAACAACAAGGATATGATGTGATTGGAGTTACAATGCAAATATGGCAAGATGAAGATCAGGCTACAGCATCTGAAAATGGAGGATGCTGTGGCTTATCAGCAGTTGATGATGCTAGAAGAGTAGCAGCAATGCTTGATATACCATATTATGTTATGAATTTTAAGAAAGAATTTAAGGAAAATGTTATTGATTACTTTATAGATGAATATATTAACGGAAGAACACCTAATCCTTGTATAGCATGTAACAGATATGTAAAATGGGAAGCCTTACTTAAGAGAAGTTTAGATATTGGTGCAGACTGTATTGCTACAGGTCATTATGCAAGAATAGTTAAGCTTGATAATGGTAGATATGCTTTAAAAAAGTCAGCTACGGCTGCAAAGGATCAAACATATGCATTATATAATTTAACACAATATCAACTTGAGCACACAGTTATGCCAGTTGGTGAATATACCAAAGATGAGATACGACAAATTGCTGAGGATATAGATTTATTAGTCGCAAATAAACCTGATAGTCAAGAAATATGTTTTGTTCCAGAAGATGATTATGCTGGATACATAAAAGAAGAAACTGGAAAAGAATTTGCAGTTGGTAATTTTGTAGATATGGATGGCAATATATTAGGAAAACACAAAGGGATTATTCATTATACAATTGGACAACGTAAGGGTCTTGGATTATCTATGGGAAAACCTTGTTTTGTTGTAGATATAAGACCAGGTACTAATGAAGTTGTAATAGGTAACAATGAAGACACATTTTCAGATGTTTTATTAGCTAATAGACTTAATTTTATGTCTATTGAAAAAGTTGAAGGTGAAATAAGAGTAGATGCTAAAATTAGATATTCACATAAAGGTGCTTCTTGTACAATATCTATGGTAGATAAAGATGTAGTTAAAGTGGTATTTGATGAACCACAACGTGCAATTACCAAAGGACAAGCAGTAGTATTTTATGATGATGATATAGTAGTTGGTGGCGGAACAATAATGTAGAGAGAAATAGGTGCATATGTTTAAATATATTTTATTTGATTTAGATGGAACTCTAACAGACCCAAAAGAAGGAATAACAAAGTGCTTTCAATATGCACTTAATGCCTGTGATATACAAGAGGACTGTGATAATCTATTAAAAGTTATAGGGCCTCCTTTGTTGGATTCATTTATGACTTACTACAATATGGATGAAGAAAAAGCATCCTTTGCAGTAAGTAAGTATAGAGAACGTTTTTCAACTATTGGATTATATGAAAATGATGTATATGAAGGAATATTAGATTTACTTAAAGCATTAAATAGTAATGATTATATTCTTGCAGTTGCTACAAGTAAGCCTACAGTATATGCAAAGCAAATATTAGAACACTTTAATCTGTTATCTTATTTTCAATTAGTTGTTGGAAGTGGACTTGATAATAAGACACTTAATACAAAGACAAAGGTTATAACTAAGGTATTGGAAGATTTGAATATAAGCCATAGTGAGAAAAGTACTGTAGTTATGATTGGAGATAGAAGACAAGATATAATAGGAGCAAAGGAGTGTGGTGTTGCTTCTATAGGAGTAAAATTTGGATATGCTGAAGAAGGAGAATTAGAAGAGGCTAAAGCAGATTATATTGTTAAAGATGTAAGGGAATTAGAAGAATTGCTGACAAAGTAATGTATATGAAATACAAAACAGTAGTTGATTAAATATATATATAAATTATAAGACTTTAATTATATAGATAGAAATATTTATATAATTAAAGTCTTTTTTGTTATTAATATTCATCAAAGATTTACAGCAAAGTACCTTGAAAAAGAAATTGGGATTTGTTAAAATAATTATTATAGTAAATCTCAATTTTTTTATAGTAAGTAATTCTTAATGTCAAAAGGTCTTAAACAATCCCAGTTATCAAATTTAAGTAGTAAAAGATATACAGCTAATAATCTAGCGGTGTTATTTTTATGAGTGAATTTTAATTTTTTAATATGTCATCATAAAAAAGAAAGAATATAGGTGAAGATGAAGAATAGAAATATAAGTATTATTCGAGACGCTGAAGATAATAAAATAGTAGTGATAAATGATATTATATTTAAGGGTAAACGCAACATTTGTTGGAATGATGTTTAAAATTTTGAAGTAATCTTATTGACATATAATACTATATGACGTATAATATGCAATATAAAATAATATTATATTTATGCACAATATAGAAATAAGGAGGAAATATACATGGTATTTCAACTTGGAGCACCACTATTAGATGCTTGTGTACTAGGAGTATTACAAAAAGGTGATGCATATGGATATGTATTAACACAGCAGATACAACAAGCAGTTGATATTTCAGAATCTACTCTGTATCCAGTACTTAGAAGACTTCAAAAGGAAGATTATTTAACAACTTACGATCAACCTTTTCAAGGTAGGAATAGAAGGTACTATAAGATTACAGAAACGGGAATGGATAGATTTAAATTTTTTGCAAATGAATGGGGACAGTATAAAGATAGTATTGATGTTCTGTTAGGAGGTAGAAGCAATGACTAAAAATGAATATTTGAAAGAATTAAGTGGTAAATTAAGTAAACTTCCTAGAGAAGAAATGTTAGATGCTTTAGCATACTATTCAGAATACTTTGAAGAAGCAGGACCAGAAAATGAGCAAGAAGTAATTAATAAATTAGGTAATCCAGAAGATGTAGCAAAACAAATTATTGTTGATAAAGCAATTAAGAATATAGAACAACCTACAAAAACGGTTAAAGGTGGTTTAGATACAATATGGATAGTTATATTAGCCATATTTGCTGGACCTATAGCCCTTCCATTAGCTATAGCATTAGTAGCAATAATATTTGCAATGGTAGTAACTGCATTAAGTATAACATTTAGTATCTTTGTTTGCGGAATTTCATTTTTAGTATCTGGATTGATGTGCCTTTTCTTTAGTTTTAGCGCATTTTTAGTCAATCCTGTAAATGGTATTATGGCTGTAGGTTTGGGATTGTTGTTAATAGGATTAGGAATAGTATTTACAGTAGGTGGGGTTTTCTTAGTAAGGGTAATGTTTATCGGAATAGCAAAATTATTTAAGAAAGCAATTAAAAAGGAGGAGAAATAAATGAAAAAATTTACGAAAATAATATTAATTATAGCAGCTTGTTGCTTTTCGGTGGGAGTATTAATTACAGGAATAGCTTTTTTGCTAGGAGCAAGAGGATTTGCAATTACTTCTGGTGGAAAGATTGTTGATTATAATTCAGCAGAATATATAGATAAATTAGATAAGACTAGTATTAATGAAGAGTTTGATAGCATAGCAGTAGATTGTTCTATAGGTAATATATATATAGAAGAAAGCGATGACTTTTATATAGAATATGAATTTACTTCATATTCAGGGGCAGATAAGGCTACTTATAGTGTAGATGATGGTATTCTTAATTTTTGCAAAGTAACACATAATAACACACAATGGACTCTTTTTAATTTTAACATTCCAAACAATATTGCAAATGGAGAAAATTATGTAAAAATATATGTGCCTTCAGATTGTAAATTAGAACTTGTTAATATAAATGCTAATTGTGGAGATATTGAAATAGATTTATCAGAAATTACAGAATGTATAATCGATAATGACTTAGGTAATGTTAAAATTGAAAATGTTAAATCTGATACATTTAATATAATTACAAATTGTGGTGACCTTAAGTTAAATAATTGTATATTACAAGAAGTTGAAATAGCAGTTGATTTAGGTCAAATGAAAGTTAAAGATTCTACTTTGATAAAAGGAAAAGTGAAAAATAATTGTGGAGACATTAATTTTGATGTTGTAACAATTGAAGACCTTGAAATAGCAGATGATTTAGGTCAAATCAAATTAGAACTTGTAGGAGATATTAGTGATTATGACTATGATTTTGATACTGACTTAGGAAGTGTCAAAGTTAATGGTACAAATAATAAGAGTTCAGCAGTTAGAAATGAAAATAGCAAGTATAGTATTACTGCTGAAAATAGCTGTGGAGATATAACTGTAACATTTGAATAGAGGGTAAATTTGTAATATAAAATACACCATATACTTAGAAGTGTCATCTAAGCTATGGTGTATTTTAGGTTAATTACAACTTATGAAAAGTTGGTTTTCTATCTCTAAAAGTAGTGTAATACTTAAAGTCACAATCTAATAAAATATCATGTGCAATATCAAATCCATAGCCTACATGTTTTGAAAAGTGAGCATCGCTTCCAATAGTTATTATTTCTCCACCAAGTTCTTTATATAATTTAATGATTTCTTGCTTTGGATGTGGAAATGCCAGTCCTTTGTATAGGCTTCCAGTATTAATCTCAATACCTTTTCCGTTCTCAACAATAACCTTTAATATTGCTTCAAAAATATCAGCATAATCTTTAAAATAATATTTGTCAGCCTTATTTGGACCATAGCGAATTACGTAGTCTAGATGGCCATATACATCATAACTATTTGTTGATAATACATTTTCTAAAGTAGCTTCAAAAAATTCACCATATGCCTGTAATTCAGTTTTTCCTTCATAATAATGAGGATAATATGGATCAATACCATTGATTAAATGAGTAGAACCTATTATAAAGTCAAAGGAATAAGAATTTGCATAAGCATTAACCTTATCAGCAATTTTAGACATTAGGCCTAATTCAACTCCAATTCCAATATCAATAGTATCTTTATATTTTTCTTTTAATGATGTCATTTCTTCAAAATAAGATACTGTATCTAATTGAAAATCCATAGTGGGATTCTGATCAGGAGGAAAATCTATATCATGATGTTCAGTAAAACAAAGACCATTAAAATTAAGATTGATTGCTGCATTTATAATATCTTCTGGATTAGTTTCAGAATCACTAGAAAATCTTGAATGAATGTGATTATCGGATAAAATCATAATGTGCCTCCTTGCTTGTTAAATTGATTAATTATTAATTCACAATATTAATATACTTCATAAAATAATAACATAATATTTTAGGTTAGTCCATTTAACTAAATGAAAAATATACAAATTGCATAAAAAAAAGTATAAATCGCCATGATTTTTGAATATTTAATTGTATATTTATACTTGAAATTTTTGGACAAAGAATGTATTATAACGTTATGGGTTTAAAAACCAATTTTAAAAATAATTAAATTTCACAAAACTTAGGAGGAATTAATTCATGGCAGTAAAAGTTGCAATCAATGGTTTTGGACGTATTGGACGTCTTGCATTCAGACAAATGTTCGGAGCAGAAGGATATGAAATCGTAGCAATCAACGATTTAACAGATCCAGCAATGTTAGCTCACTTATTAAAGTATGATTCATCACAAGGTAGATATGATGGAACAGTAGAAGCTAAAGAATCTTCAATCGTAGTAAATGGTAAGGAAATTAAAATCTATGCTAAAGCTAACGCAGCTGAGCTTCCTTGGGGAGAAATCGGTGTTGATGTTGTTTTAGAGTGTACAGGTTTCTACGTATCAAAAGCAAAATCTCAAGCACACATCGTTGCAGGTGCTAAGAAAGTTGTTATATCAGCTCCAGCGGGTAATGACCTTCCAACAGTTGTATTCAGCGTAAATGAAGATACATTAACAAAAGAAGATACTATTATCTCAGCAGCTTCTTGTACTACTAACTGCTTAGCACCAATGGCTAATGCACTTAACAAGTATGCAACAATTCAAACAGGTATAATGTCAACTATTCATGCATACACTGGTGATCAAATGGTACTTGACGGACCACACAGAGGTGGAGATTTCAGAAGAGCACGTGCTGCAGCTGTAAATATCGTTCCTAACTCAACTGGTGCTGCTAAAGCAATCGGTCTTGTTATTCCAGAATTAAATGGTAAATTAATTGGTTCTGCACAAAGAGTTCCAGTTCCAACTGGTTCAACTACAATCTTAACAGCAGTTGTTAAGGGTAGTGATGTAACTGTAGAAGGAATTAACGCAGCTATGAAAGCAGCATCTTCAGCATCTTTCGGTTACAATGAGGATGAAATCGTTTCTTCTGATATTGTTGGTATCACTTATGGTTCATTATTTGATGCAACTCAAACAATGGTAGCTAAGATTTCTGATGATTTATATGAAGTACAAGTAGTTTCTTGGTATGATAACGAGAACTCTTACACTAGCCAAATGGTTAGAACTATTAAATACTTTGCAGAGTTAGCT
>JAVBSN010000108.1:0-6783 GCA_031547045.1 Lachnospiraceae bacterium | reverse complement strand
CTAGGACTTAAGGATTATCCTGTAGCTACAATTGCTTCAGGGGCATTACTTAAATATTTATATGAAACACAGAAAAGTTCATTATCTCATTTGAATAAGATAGCCACATATTCTGTTGATGAGTATATGATAATTGATAGTTCATCAAGAAGAAACCTAGAACTATGTGAGACTTTAAGAGATAAGACTAAACGAGGTTCTCTACTATGGGTTCTTGATAAGACAAAGACTGCTATGGGAGCAAGATTATTAAGAGAATATGTTGAACAACCTTTGATTAATAAGGATAAGATTGAAGAAAGATTAGATACTATAGAAACTCTTAATAATGATATGATAAATAGGGAAGAACTGCGAGAGTATTTGAATCCCATATATGATCTAGAAAGACTTATGAGTAGAGTAAGTCTAAGAACTGCTAATCCAAGAGATTTAATAGCATTTAAATCATCAATAGAGTTACTTCCACATATAAAAACTTTACTTGGGAGTTATGATAATGGATTATTACATAAGTTATATGATGAGTTAGATGAATTAGTTGATTTATATGAGTTAATTGAAAATTCTATAGTTGAAGAACCACCAATTGCTATAAAAGAAGGTGGAATAATTAAAGACGGCTTTAAGGAAGAAGTAGATATTCTTAAAAAAGCTAAGACAGACGGAAAAACATGGTTAGCTGACTTAGAAGCAAGGGAGAGAGATGCTTCAGGTATTAAGAATCTTAAAATCAAATTCAATAAAGTATTTGGATATTATTTTGAGGTAACTAATTCTTATAAAAACCTAGTTCCAGAGCATTTTATTAGAAAGCAAACACTAGCAAATGCAGAGAGATATACAACTGATGAGCTTAACAAATTAGCAGATACTATACTTGGTGCAGAGGATAAGTTATATGCATTAGAGTATGAAACATATGTAGAGATAAGGGAACAACTAGCAGGAGAAATAGTAAGAGTACAGCAAACTGCTCATAATATAGCTATGTTAGATGTATTTACATCATTAGCTCTAGTTGCAGATAGAAACAATTTTGTTAGACCTTCTATTAATACAGAGGGTACAATTAACATTAAAAACGGTAGACATCCAGTAGTTGAGAAGATGATTACAAATGATATGTTTATTGCTAATGATACATATTTAGATAATGAAGTAAATAGAATAAGCATAATCACAGGCCCTAATATGGCAGGTAAATCTACATATATGAGACAAACAGCCTTAATAGTACTTATGGCTCAAGTGGGAAGTTATGTGCCAGCAAGTGGTGCTGATATAGGAATTGTTGATAGAATATTTACTCGTGTTGGTGCGTCTGATGATTTGGCATCAGGTCAGAGTACATTTATGGTGGAGATGAGTGAGGTAGCCAATATTCTTAGAAATGCTACAAGAAATAGCTTACTAATATTAGATGAAATAGGTCGTGGAACAAGTACCTATGATGGACTTAGTATTGCTTGGGCAGTAGTTGAGCATATAAGTAGTAGCAAGTTGCTAGGTGCAAAGACATTGTTTGCAACTCATTATCATGAATTAACAGAGTTAGAAGGTAAATTATCAAGTGTAAATAATTATTGTATTGCTGTTAAAGAGCAAGGTGATGATATAGTATTTCTTCGTAAAATTGTTAAGGGTGGTGCTGATAGAAGTTATGGTATTCAAGTTGCCAAACTTGCTGGTGTTCCTGACACAGTTATTGAACGTGCAAAAGAAATAGCTGTAGAACTTAGTGGTAATGATATAGTTGCAAATGCTAAGAATATTCAGGTTAATAATACACCAAAGAAAAAGGTAGATACTTTAGAAAATATGCAATTATCTTTATTTACATCACCAGATGAAAATGAAGTGATTACAGAAATAAAATCTAAGGATTTATCAAATATGACTCCGATGAATGCACTAATGTATTTAAATGAACTTCAAAATAGATTACAGTAAAGATTAAGGTGAAAGATATGATTAAATTATTAGACCAACTTACAATAAATAAAATAGCAGCAGGTGAAGTTATTGAGCGACCTTCATCAGTAGTTAAAGAGTTAGTAGAAAACTCTATAGATGCTGGTGCTACGGCTGTTACTGTTGAAATTAAAGAAGGTGGACTTTCATTTATTCGTATTACAGATAATGGTTTAGGTATAGAAAAGAGTCAAGTTAAAACAGCATTTTTAAGACATGCTACAAGTAAAATAAGTACAGCAGAAGATTTATTTACAGTAGGTTCATTGGGATTCAGAGGTGAGGCTCTTGCTAGTATTGCAGCAGTTGGACAGGTAGAAATGGTAACTAAGACTGAATCAGATATGACTGGTGTAAGATATATTATTGAAGGTGGAAAAGAACTTGATTATCAAGAAATTGGTTGCCCAGAGGGTACAACAATTATAATTCGTAATCTATTCTATAATACACCTGCTAGACGTAAGTTTATGAAGTCAACTACAACAGAAGCTAGTTATATAGCGGAGTTAATTAATAGACTTGCTATGTCAAGACCAGAAGTATCATTTAAATTTATAAATAATGGACAAAACAAGCTATTTACATCGGGAAATAATAATTTAAAGGACATTATATATAACATTTATGGCAAGGATATTGCAAAGAATTTAGTTGAAGTTAATAGTACATTTGAAGATATTACTTTAACGGGATATATTGCTAAACCTTATATTTCAAAAGGAAATAGAACTTATGAGAATTACTTTGTAAATAATAGATATATTAAAAGTTCTGTTATAACTAAAGCAATTGAAGAGGCTTATAAAACATTTGTAATGACTCATAAATATCCTTTTACAGCCCTAAAAATCGAGATTAATAAGGAATTACTAGATATAAATGTTCATCCAACAAAGATGGAGCTTAAGATTAGCAATAGTAGTGAAGTATATAGCGCTATAATTAATACTTTAAGAGAAGCTTTAACAGAAAAAGAATTAATACCAAATGTATCAGTAGGTAATGATAGAGAAGCAAAAAAAGATATTTCTAAAAATAAGATAGTTGCTCCAGAACCCTTTGAGATTAAGCGACGTGAAGCTAATTATGGTAATGTAAGACTTAATTCTGAACCAATATATAAGCCAAGAGAAGTAAGAGAAACATCTAATTATAATGTTGATAAAAGTATAGACGTTAATGAGCAGGTAAACAAATTAGAAACTCAAGTTACAGAGCAAAATCAAGTTAAAACAACAACTAGTAGTATAGAAATATCAAAAACAGATATAGAGAATCAAGATGTTGTAAATCAATCTATAAAAACAGAAGATATAAAAGTTATAGCATCAAAATATACCAATATTAACAAAGAAAGTGTTAAAGAAGATTTAACAGCAGAACGTGTTAATATAGAAAAGGTTAATACAGATAATAATTATAACCAAGAAGCTACAATAACTAAAAATCAAGTGTCTTTATTTGAAGATAAACTACTTAGTGAAGAATCGAGACCTAAGCATAAGCTTATTGGACAACTATTTAAGACATATTGGTTAATTGAATATGAAAATAAGTTATTTATAATGGATCAACATGCGGCTCACGAGAAAGTAATGTTTGAAAGACTTATGAAACTTCTTAAAACTAGTGAAATATTTTCTCAAAATATAATGCCTTCAATTATTATAAGTCTTACTCCTAGAGAAATAGATGTATTGAAAAATAATATAGATATATTTGAACGATTAGGTTTTGTTATTGAAGAGTTTGGTGGAAATGAATATGTTATAAGAGCAGTTCCAGCTAATATTATGGGTGTTCCACCAAAAGAATTATTTGAAGAGTTTATTGGTGATTTATTAGAAGATGCAAATAGAATTACAGATACTATATTTGTTGAGAAATTAGCAACTATGGCATGTAAGGCAGCAATTAAAGGAAACACAGCAATAAGCTATCAAGAAGCTGATGCTTTAATAGATGAATTGCTTACCCTAGAAAATCCTTATAATTGCCCACATGGTAGACCAACAATAATAACAATGAGTGAGCAAGATATAGAAAAGAAATTCAGAAGAATTCAAAATTAATTAGAGGTAGATATTTATGAAGAAAAATATATTAATAGGAATTATATTTATTGCATTATTTATATTTAGTGGTTGCACATCTTCGAATAATGATGTGGATAATAATGAGTTAACAATTGAGAATATTGATGATAACATTGACTTAATCATTGATAATACAGAAAATGATACTATAACTAATGAAGAATATATAGTTCCAGAAATTGAATACGAAGAGTATACAGGTGATATACCTCATATTTTTCTTCATTGTTTAATAGCATATCCAGAATTAAAAGATGGTTCTGGCAAGATGAGATATGATATGGATTGTATAAATGTTACAGAGTTTAAAAACATGCTTAATGAGTTATACGATAATGGATATTGTTTAGTAGATATATATGATACATATAATGTTAGTGAATCGGGAGAACTTACACTAGCAAAAAGTGTTTCCGTTCCTATTGGTAAAAAACCATTTATACTTTCTGTTGATGATGTAGTATATGATGTTGATAAACGTGGAAATGGAATGGTAGATTTTCTAGATATAGATGAAGATGGAAATATAGTTGCTTGTACTTATTTAGAAGATGGCAGTATTGATAAATCTTATGATAACGAGATATTTCCTATATTAGAAACATTTATAGCTGAACATCCAGACTTTTCTGCAAATGGTTCAAGAGTAACCCTATGTATGACTGGCTTTACAGGAGTATTTGGTTACAGAACTGATGCAGATTATACAGGGGAAGACAAAGAAGATAATATTAAGAAGGCTACAGAAATAGCAAATAGGTTTAAAGAGTTAGGATATACTTTTGCATCTCACAGCTACGGTCATTATGATCATACCAATTATTCAGTAGGTGGATTAACAAAAGATCTACAAAGTTTTCAAGATGAAGTCGTACCTATTATTGGTGAAGTGGGGGTATATGTATATCCATATGGTAAGTTAATAAAACCAGAAGATGCCAGATATAAGGTAATGCAAGATTACGGTTTTCAAATTTTTTGTTCAGTTAGCCATACATTTTTTAGAAGAGAATATGATTCTAAGGATACATTATATATGACAAGAGTAGCAGTAGATGGTTACTCTCTTAGAAATTATAAGGAAGTATTAAGTCCTTTATTTGATACAGAAAAGGTAATAGATTATGAAAATAGACCATAAAAAGCCCTTAGTAATATTAACAGGGCCTACAGCAGTAGGGAAAACTGCAATATCAATTAAATTAGCAAAGTTAATAAATGGTGAAATTATATCTGCTGACTCTATGCAAGTGTATAATGGTATGGATATAGGTACAGCAAAGGTAACTGTAGAAGAGATGGAAGGAATACCTCATCATTTGGTTAATATATTAGAGCCTACAGAAGAATTTAATGTAGTGTTATTTAAGGAATTAGCTCTTAAAGCTATGGAGGATATTTATAGTAAAAACAAAATACCTATTATAGTTGGTGGTACTGGTTTTTATATACAAGCATTATTATATGATATAAGTTTTGAGGATACTAATCAGGATACTACTTATCGTAAAGAACTAGAAGAACTAGCTAAAGCTAATGGCAATGAATATATTCATAATATGCTTCTACAAGTAGATGTAGAATCGGCTAATACAATACACCCAAATAATTTAAAACGTGTAATAAGAGCATTGGAATATTACAGAGAAACTAATAGTCCTATATCTAAGCATAATGAGATACAGAAGACCAATGTATCACCATATAATTTTATGTATTTTGTTCTTAATGACGATAGAGAACTTATGTATGAAAGAATTAATAAGCGTATAGATATAATGTTAGAAGAGGGCTTGTTAGAAGAGGTTATAGCATTAAAAGAAGCAGGCTATAATAAAAATATGGTTTCAATGCAGGGTATTGGATACAAAGAAGTATTAGATTATATAGAAGGAATTACTACATTAGATGAAGCTATATTCATATTAAAACGAGATACAAGGCACTTTGCAAAGCGTCAAATTACATGGTTTAAGCGAGAAAAAGAAGTAACATGGCTTAATAGAAATGAATTAGGCAATGATGATAAAATACTAGAATATGCAATTAATTTACTTAAGGAAAGAGGCATTATAAATGGATAGTAAGAAACAATACTATATGGAACTAGGTATAGAAGAAAAAGTATATGATTTCTGTAATGAAGTAGAACTTAGTTTAAAAAATAGGTTTGATGAGATTGATGAAATAGCAGAGATTAATCAAATGAAAGTATTAAAAGCAATGCAAAATAATAAACTAAGTGATATACATTTTGCAGCTACAACTGGTTATGGATATAATGATTTAGGAAGAGAAACTTTAGAAAAAATATATGCAGATGTATTTAAGACAGAAGATGCCTTAGTAAGACCTCAGATTACTTGTGGTACACATGCACTTAATGTAGCATTATCTGGAAATTTAAGACCAGGAGATGAATTATTATCACCAGTTGGTAAGCCTTATGATACTTTGGAAGAAGTTATTGGTATTAGAAAGTCAACAGGTTCTCTAGCAGAATACGGTGTAACATATGCACAAGTTGATTTGTTATCTGATGGAAATTTTGATTATGAAGGAATTAGAAATGCTATAAATGAACGTACTAGATTAATAACTATTCAGCTTTCAAAGGGTTATGCTACAAGACCTACTTTATCCGTTGCTAAAATAGGTGAATTGATTAAGTTTGTGAAAGATATAAAACCAGATGTTATATGTATGGTAG
>JAVBSN010000062.1:0-8140 GCA_031547045.1 Lachnospiraceae bacterium | reverse complement strand
CATAATAGTCTAAACTATATCCATATCTATGAATAAATCCATATACCAAGTTATGATTATCTTCTGCAAAACTTATTTCCACCGCCGATAGTGGTTGTAACTTATATCTTTCCATATAGTTATACTCCTATCATTTATCAACTATAATGTAGTAATTTATTATGCTCTTTTATATTAATTTTTCTAATATTGCATCACTAACCATTTTCTTAACAATCTTTAATTCTTCCTTATCAAATGTTATTGGGATATCATCATAAAACTCTGCTGTATCTTTTCCTGTTTCATCATCAGAAATCTGCCATATAATAACAAGCAGTTTAAATTCTATTTCACTTCTGCCCTCTGAATTAAAACCACCACATGAAAAAATTAAGCGAACATTATAATTAAGTTCTTCGTTGGTCTTTATGTACTCATACTTTTTCATATAATAAGCAGTACATTCAACAAATATCTTTTCAAGATGTTCTTCTACATAACTGATAGGTATATGAATTTCAATTCTTCCATCTATTGCGCTTACTCCTCTGCTATCTACTATTCCTAATTTTTTAATTCTAATTGTCTCTTTCATTCTAATTCCTCATTCTTTCCATAACTGATTTGTTTAAGATTCCATTAATGCTAATAATTTTCTTCTAACTTAAATAATTAATTTTTATCGGTCTTAAGTAGTTTTGTATCATCAAACCATTTAGTGCCAGCACCTTTGTAATTTACCTTAGGTTCTAGAATTGAACTCTTACCAATCTGTTGTACTATTCCTTTATCTGTCTGAATTGCAAATTCTGTTGTTTGTTTTTTCATCTAACCACCTCTTATTCTTTATTATTTTTTAATCTACAGTTATGCTCTGTTTTCTCCCTCTACGACTTGCAACGCAGCAATGGCACATTATAACTATTGGCATTAGGTGGAAGAACTCCACCTTTGCCATAGATATTAGAATTGTAAGATACACAAGCAATTAACACTATTTAACTCTTAGTACACTGTAAGAAGTTGTTTTCTCAAAAGGTTTCAAGCCTTCCCCTAAAATTTCTGTAAGTTTTTCTTTATCAAGGGTTGTTCTACTTTGTGGTTTATAGGTAATTTTTGAAGTATCTGTTATCTCTGTATCAATTTCATTTTCTGTCATATATTCAATGATAGTTCGTTCAACATCTTTCACCTCATTCTCAAGCTCTTCTTTCATAGCCTTAAGTGATCTTAATTCATTTACCTTCTTCTCTAATTCAGCCTTTGTCATAATCGTATACCTCCATATTTGATTTTATTGTTTAACAACCTCTTAATCATCTTCTTAACTATTGCTTACCTATGGTTTGCTCATAAGTATATGGATTAAGATTTGTGAGTGCTTTCGACTTACTCGGTTGTTGTTTCTGTACCCATATCATAACAAATATATGGGTACATATCAATCGGCATTTTCAACAATTATGGGTACATATTTTTGTGCATATTTATGGGTACATATTTGTTGACTTTTATATGTACCCATATTATAATAATATTAATAACAAATTACTTATTAAATTTAAGGAGGTTTTACTATGAATAATACATATTTTGAAAAAGTAAACACATTAGAAGAACTTAGAAGACAATACAAGGAATTATTAAAGAAACATCACCCAGACAACCCAAACGGATCAACAGCAGCAACTCAAGCTATTAATATAGAATATGATAACTTGTTTAAGGTATTAAAAGATAAACATGATAATAGAACCGGAGATAACAAAGAATATAAATCAACCTATGATAATATGAAATATAATGCTGAAGAGGATGAACGACTAAGGGAAGTATTACAAAGTATTATCACTATGCAAGGTATTACAATAGAAATTATAGGCTGCTGGATCTGGATAGGCGGTAACACATTTTCACATAAAGACACTTTAAAATCTCTAAATTTCAAATGGGCAAGAGAGAAAAAACAGTGGTATTTTCATACCGAATCATTTAAGAAAAGAAGTCACAAGAAACTAAGCATCAATGATATAAGAAATTATTATGGAAGTACTGAAATATTTACAGACGAACTAAAACAACTAAAGCAAGCGTGAAAAATAAGGCTAAGAGTTTATTGCTCCTAGCCTTATAATATATTTTATTCAATGTATGTGTATATAATTTATGTATATGTAAAATTACTAACTTTTATATAATATAGAACTAAAACAAACCCTACTATATCTTATAGATTATTATATAGGCAGCAGTTCATAGGTATGGCGGTAGGTTTACATTCTAGAAACAATCCGTATTATCCTAAAAGGGTGTAGCAGATGTATTCATACACTACGTTATTTTTCTCTTTAATACGAACAATAATTTTTCACCAACCCATTATCTTTATGGGTAAGCGATTATCTCATATAATAACCTGTATTTTGGATACAAAATAACAGTCAGAATATTTCCCAACTGCTTATAACGTATAATAAAAGCACAATTATTTAGGATGGGCGGTGTATCCATCATCTCAGGTACTCTTTTCAGAGTGTGTCGGGAACCATTTCCGACCTCAAAACAATTGTGCTTACTACTATCATATTCTCTTTATACTTATAATATACTATACATTTTATTCACTGTCAACATTGAATACTTTAATTCTTCCACTAAACAAACGTCTTTGTATCTTTCCTTCTTGCACATCGTGCATTGTTGAAACGTATAAATATTTTCCATCTGTATCAAGTTTAATTCCAACCAACACATTATATCTATATTTTTTAATTAGTTCTATTGAATTAGTACCATCTTCATTTGGATTTACTCCAATGTAATCTGGATTTTCTATAATATCTGGAATATAATCAATATACTTCAAACAATTTCCATGTCTACTCTTAACCATATGTGATGGTAAACCTTTGGATCTGTATATATCTAATTCTTCAATATTTATTTCTAACAAAGAATTAAAATCTAAATTATATTTTCCAACCTTTAGTAAATTATCATCCATATTTTATCTCCATAAGTAATATGGATAATTATACCATAAATATACAAGGAAATCTATAATTATTTAATATGCCTTGAAGCTTAAAATTCATCTGCTATTTGTAATATTTCATGTCTGTCAAAATCCAACAATCTAGATTCTATAATTCTTTCAGCTAGTTCTTCTAGAATTAACTTCTTAGATTCTACATCCCAGTCCGAAAGCTCTGCTCTGATTCTGTTGACTCCGTCTGTTTTAGCAATATAATTATTTTCGAGCCTTGACATTAAGTATTCATATTCTGTTCCAAATGGCTTACATGTCGTCTCTTTCATGATTTCTAAATCTCTGATATTTTTCACAAATGTACTCTCCCTATATTTTATGATAAGTCTATTATTTCTTCCTGTCTTTAAATATATAATGATGTTATTTCTTGTCTACTTTTTAAACATTGTGCAATAATATATAAATCATCTTCATCGGAACCTTCAATTATTTTTTCTTGTTCTTTACAAATTTCCACTATATTTAAGGTCGCTATTAAAAATGAATCTGGGTTGCTTTCGTCGATAAATATCTCAAATTTCCCATCTGTATATTTGTCAAAAATATCCCTAGAGATACGATTTAATTTACCAAAAAATTCATTTGCATCCTCAATATTACTAAAACTTATATCATATACTAATTTCCATACATTCGATGAATCTTGGTCAATCTTAACAATTATTCTAGGTGACTCTTTACCTTCTTGTTTCATTGTTCTAAAACATAATTGTATTAGAAATAATAGTGCTTGCTCATATCTTAATGTGTTTTCCATATAATAACTCCTTATCTTAAAAGTGAAATAATTATTTCTTTAAATTTTATCAACTTTGGATTTAATTTTATCCTCAACTTTCTACTTATCATCTTTATTTATTGGGCTATTGTACCATCCAGCCTTTGTTCTCCTATTAAGTTCTTGCTTTGTTATCTCACCTGTCATTACTTTACAGCTATCATGAAATGCCTTGTTAGGATCATAGTAAGTTGTTGCGCTCTTTCTATTTTGCTCTTTTGTTTCTTGTACACATAAATATATATATCCTATACCGCACATAAGTGCAGTTATTCCTAGCCATGTTAAAAATCCTGCCATAACTTTCACCATTTAACCTTTCATTTTTCCATTCACTCTTTTATTATTATAACATTAATTCTATTGTTTTCCAATAATAAACTTAATTTTTAATTATAATTGTCAGTAAGGTTAAAATTAAGGTACATCAAATGTTTTATATTTGACATACCTTATTACTAATTAATCCGTAATTTCAATTTCCCAATTCATCATTGCTCTATAAACTTTATCTGCTATATCCTCTTTGTACTGTTCAGCTAAGTCTTTAATAAAATCTTCTTTATATTCTTTATATCTTGCAAAAGCATCCTCAACATTATTAAAGGTACCTAATTTAACTGATATACCCATAAAGGACATTGCTGCTCTGTACTTGCCTTTTTCATTATCAAAATACACACCCACAGGACAATTTCCACGACCCTTTTTACCATTTACAAATAACGTGTTAATTGCATGAGGTGCAAAACAACAAGTTTCTGGACTATAATGCTTATTTCCTTTAAAAAGAATATCCTTATCAAGATCAAAATTATCTTGATGATACTTATCCCACCATATCATAAAGTTGCTATAATTCTTCCATTCTTCGCAAACCGTACAGTCCATATATTGAGGTTGCCTCTCATGAAATTTTTGATTATAACATCTGTTTATCATATCATGCCAACGTAAATACGATTCTGACGTACAAACAACATCTTCACTACCACGATAACCAATACCACACATAATAGGTGTCACTGCTCGTTTACTCCAATTATCCGGTTTATATTTTATTTCGTTAATTACTTTACATATAAAATCTTCATTGTCATTCCCTGTTTCTCTAAAATTCTTTTTCACAACTCTATACTGCTCTTTATTTAATGGATACAAATTTTTATAATATAAATCATCCTTATTATATCCTTTATGCCAAATAAAAATATTATTTTCCTTATCTGAATTTACTACAAATTCTTCTACTACTGCTTTTGCAGCATATAAATAGTTACTCTTATAAATCCATTTTCCATTAAGATATACATTCTTTCTTAAAGAATAAAATAAACTACCATTACTATCATATCTTTCCTTTACAAGATTATATCTATCATTCACAAATCTAATTACTCTCCCATAATTTGATATATAAGTTTCTTTATAATCCATAAGTTTGACAAATATTTCATCATCAGCAATAGGGCATATCTCAGTCACGTCTAAGTCTAACAATCTTTCTTGCTTAATTTCTCTATAATGAATATTTATTATCATATCTAAATCATCAGAAAACTTTATTGTATCCTTATCTTTTAAATATTGCTTTTGATATTTGTATTCACATTCCTTGCATTGTCCCAAATAATAAGGATTGTGAAACTGTCCTCTTAATAGTCTGAATTCAGTAACTGGTAATTCAATATTACATTTATTACAAATCTTTCTTTCCATATTTTTTTAATCTCCATGCTTATTTCTAAATCATAATATTACATCTACTACCTTATTTAGGCAGCAGTTATATTCCTTTTTCTTTTTCACTAAATCTTTTACATGCATTAATTAACTTACTTCCTACTTTAACCCTCACTTTATAGCATGATGGTAGTTTCATTTCTGTATTATCATATACATTTCTTGCAACCCTAGATTTACAAAACGTAGGCTTAATTGTCATATATCCGTTTAGCTTAATTGTATTGCCTTCTTCAATTACCTCTCCTATTGTTTGCATAAACGCTGATAATACATTATCTACAATGTCTTGTGTATACTGAAGATGATATTTCCTCTTGTAATACTCCTTATTACCACCTATAACAATTCTTTTGTTATCTAAATTATCTGTAATTCTCTTTACTAATTCTGGTTTTATAATCTCTGTGTTCATTTCATTACTCTCCTTCTATACTTTAATAATATGTCTTTTAATATCTATATTTTTTAATAATTACCTCCTATGAAATTGTTCTTTCTTTGCTTCTGTATCACTCCATACAATAGTCCTAAAACTCTCTAGAACCGCTAAATTTCGCATTTATAACTACTCTTCTAGCATTTCCTTACCTATAATTTAAGGCACTAAAATAAGCCCTCTATCAATCATATTTCTACAATCAATAAAGGACTTATGCTAATGTCCTAATATATTCTTTTCCCTCGATGCAGTACACCATTTACTACACCATTTTTACACCAAACTACGATATTTTATGATAAGTTACGATAAGTTGCTATTTTATTAAAACAATCTAAAACATACTAAAATCAAGGCTTTCCAATGGATTTTCAATATCAGAACGACAGTCAATCATAAATTCTATAAATTCGCGCTTATATTGTTCCATCTCATCCTCCTATTTTACACATCCTATTAATTCTTTGATGTCTTCTATATTATTATTCTTCATGTATTCTTCAATACCATCTATTACTTCTACTGTTGCATATGGATTAGCAAAATTAGCTGTACCTATTGCTACTGCACTAGCTCCTGCCATTATGAACTCAATTGCATCTTCTGCCGTCATAATTCCACCCATTCCTATTATAGGTACTTTTACTGCATTTGCAACCTGATATACCATTCTTACTGCAATTGGCTTAATAGCTGGGCCTGATAAGCCACCAGTTTTATTAGCTATAGCAAACGCTCTCTTATTTATATCAATCTTCATACCTGTTAAAGTATTAATTAATGATAATGCATCTGCACCTGCATTTTCAGCAGCTTTTGCCATAGTAACTATATCTGTTACATTAGGGCTAAGTTTCATAATTATTGGTTGCTTTGCAACTGCCTTTACAGCCTTTGTAATATCCGCTAAGGCATTAGGATCTTGTCCAAATGCAATACCACCTTCTTTAACATTAGGGCATGATACATTTATCTCTAACAAATCAACTGGTTGACTTGCTAATCTCTCTACCACTTCAACATAATCTTCCTTTGACTTACCGCAAACATTTACAATAATCTTAGTATCATATTCTTTTAGGTAAGGAATGTCTCTATTACAAAATACATCTATTCCTGGATTTTGTAAACCTATTGCATTCATCATACCACCATAAGTTTCAGCAATTCTTGGTGTAGGATTACCTGTCCAAGGTATATTGGCAACACCTTTGGTAGTGACTGCTCCTAATCTATTAAGGTCTACAAATTCACTATATTCTGCTCCTGAACCAAATGTTCCTGATGCTACTGTAACAGGATTCTTAAATTCAACTCCTGCAATATTAACTGTAGTATTCATTAAAATTCTACCTCCCTTGCATCAAAAACTGGGCCATCTTTACATACTCTTTTTGTATGAGAGTTAGAATGATGATCTACTTCCTTTGACTTGCATACACAAGCTAAACAAGCACCTATTCCACAAGCCATTCTTTCTTCCATAGATAATTGAGCTTCTATATTATTATCAATAGCATACTTCTGAATTGCCTTTAACATAGGTGTAGGTCCGCAAGCATATATAATATCACCTGTAATATCATACTCCTTTATTGCATCTAATACATTGCCTTTAACGCCATGCACTCCATCTTCTGAAGCCATATATACATCTGCTCTATATTCGAATTCTTCATTTAAAAATATTTCATCTCTATATCCTAAAACAACTGTCTTTTCACAATCAATTTCTTTTGCTAATTCAAGCATCGGAGGAATTCCTATTCCACCACCAATTAATATTGCTTTCTTCTTCTTCAATGTAAATCCATTTCCAAGTGGGCCCATAACTGATATAGTATTTCCTGATTTTAGTTCAGAAAACTCTTTAGTTCCCTCACCTGCAATTCTATAAACCAATCTTAAAGTACCAGATTGTTTATTAATCTCACATATACTTATTGGTCTTGGAAGCATCTTAGCTCCATCCTTACTGTATAAAGAAACAAATTGACCAGCCTTTGCTATTTCTACAATTTCTCTTGCTTCAATTTCTAAGCTAAAAATATCTGTAGCAATATTATCTTGTCTAACTACTTTTGATATTATTTTACTAGCACTCATTTTAAGTTACTCCTTATTATCTATTAGCTAATGCACC
>JAVBSN010000129.1:0-21372 GCA_031547045.1 Lachnospiraceae bacterium | reverse complement strand
TCTCTTACTTCTTAACCAACCTCCGATAGAAACCTCTTTATCTATATATTCACTTTGATTTCTAAATAACTCTTTAATATTAACTAATTCCATGATAATATCCTCTATTTCTATATTTTACTTTTGCCTAGCCTTTTTATTTTACAATAATACACTAAGCAATTCAAGGACTTCTTGATTTTTATTGCTTTAAAAAAATCAAATGGCACTAAAAAGTGCCATTTGATTATAATTATTTCTCTTCTTCGCCGTTTACATATTTGTTAAGTACGTCTACAACATCATTTAGATTATAAGGTTTAGCTATATAATCATCTAATTTTGCTTCTAGTATACGTTCTTTATCTCCAAACATGGCTCTTGCAGTTACTGCAATTATAGGAAGTCTCTTACGACCCTCTCTAAACTCAATTTTTCTAATTTCTTGAGTAGCCGCTAATCCATCCATAATTGGCATCTGTATATCAAATAGTGCTGCATCATATTCTTTTTGTTTAAATAAGTCTATTGCCTTTTGACCATTTTCAGCAATATCATAAGAATATCCTGCCATTCCAAGTAATTTACCAATTACTTGTTGATTTACAGGTTCATCTTCTGCAACAAGTATTCTTGCTTTACTTCTTCCAGATAAGTTAATTGAAAATACTGCTGCATCTTCTTCTACTTCTTGAACTGATTCTGCTTCTTTAATAACTTTTATTGGAATCTCAACTATAAATGTTGAACCTACATCTTCTTTACTTTGAACAGTTATATTTCCACCCATTAACTCAACTATTTGTTTTGTAATAACTAGACCTAATCCTGTTCCACCGTATTTTCTAGTATCAGACGCATCTACCTGACTAAATCTAATAAACAATTTACTCTTATTATTATCTGATATACCAATACCTGAATCAGCTACTGCTATTCTTAATTTTAATCTATCTTTATTGTCTTCAATTGTAGCAACCTTAACTCTTACTCCACCTTCAGAAGTAAACTTTATAGCATTTGATAATAAACAATTAAGCACTTGCCTAATACGTTGACCATCACTCTTAATTAACTTAGGAATATTACTTGCAAAGCTACAATCTAATGTTAATTGTTTTCCTTTGGCAATTGGAACTTGAGCATCTACAGTCTCTTCGATTGCTTCTACTACATTAAATACTTCTTCTTTTAAGTTGTATTTACCTGCTTCAAGCTTACTAATGTCTAAAATATCATTAATAAGTCTTAATAATGTATCAGCACAGTTCTTTGCAGTTACTAAATTATCTCTATAATCATCTTGTAAATCCTCTGCCATAAGCGTAAGTTGTAACATACCTAAAATACCATTAATAGGTGTTCTAATCTCATGTGACATATTTGCCAAGAATTCTGCTTGAGTCTTATATGCTGCATTAGCATCTTTAATCGCTTGTGAAAGCTTATTCTCTGTTTCTTTTTGTTCTGTAATATCAATAACAACCATGTTAATATAGTTAGATTCTGACTTATACATAACTGTATTAAATACTTTGTTTAACTTCTCCATTGTAATCTCAACTGCAAGAAGTTCACCTAGCTTAGTTCCTGAATTATTATATGCCGCAAACCAAGCATTAATATCTTGTAATACATCAATTTTGCTCTCGCCTAATACTCTTCCAGCATAATCCGAAGCATCAAGATTAAAATAATTTCCAAAAGTTTCATTAGCATCAGTAATTCTATATCCGCTTATATGTCCACTTCCTGGTTCTCTTAAAATCTCTGCTTGTGCAAAGCCTATAGGAAGATTCAAAAACAGCTTCTTATATTTATCCCCTTTAGCAGTAGAGGTCTGTTCTTTTTTATTTACTAAAACTAAGGCCACTCCTATTAATACTGAACTAATAATAAACATTATAACAAATAACACAATACCAAAAGTCTTACTACTTACTGTACCATCAATTAACTTATCTGCATGACCTACATATAATAATATAATTATAACAGTCACAACTATGTTTGCTACAATAGCTATTACAGCAGTTTTTTTCCAATCTCCTAAAATCTTACCGTTCATAAGCATCCTCCTCATATAATACGCATATATAAAATATATATATAAAAGGAAATATTGTCAACGACATAAATCAATTTCCTTTTATAATATTTAACTAAAAATTATTGGCTAATTTTATAATATACTCCATTGTAGCTTCTTTTAAGTCATCTCTTTCTAATGCATAATCAAGTGTAGCTTTAATAAAACCAAATTTATCTCCTACATCATATCTAATGCCATCAAAATCATAAGCATATACACTTTGACTTACCATGAGCTTTCTTATTGCATCTGTTAGCTGTATTTCCCCACCAGCTCCAGGTTCTTGATTTCTTAATATTTCAAATATTTCTGGTGTCAGCACATATCTTCCCAACACTGCCATATTACTTGGTGCATCTTCAAGCTTTGGTTTCTCTACCATATTGCTAAGCTTTACCCTTTTTCCGTTTGGCTTATGACTCTTTGATGGTTCAACTATACCATATTTGCTTATATCCTCATCTAGAACAGTCTGAACACCTACAACAGAGGCATTTACATCATTATATGCATCTATAAGTTGTCTTAATGCTGGTGTTCCTCCTTTTGCATTTACAACATCATCACCTAGTAATACTGCAAACGGTTCATCTCCAATAAATGATTCTGCACAAAGTATAGCATGTCCTAATCCCTTAGGTTCTTTTTGCCTAACATAATAAATATTTGCCATATTTGCTATATCACATATCATTTTATATTCTTCTTCTTTATTAGATTCCTTAAGTCTTTTTTCTAATTCATAAGAACGATCAAAATGATTTTCCATACAATGTTTATTTGAATTGGTTATTACTAATATCTCTTCTATTCCACTTTCTACTGCCTCTTCAATAATATATTGAATTGTAGGAATATCTACTATAGGTAACATTTCTTTGGGAATAGCCTTAGTAGCTGGTAAAAATCTAGTTCCTAAACCTGCCGCAGGTATAACTGCTTTCTTTATACCTTTACTGATTCTTCTGCTCATCTCTTCTCCTCCCCCTGTATAAACATATTACAGCAAATATTAACCATCCACTAGCTGTTATTATTATTCCCTTTTTCATTCCCACTGGATAATACTTCATATCAATTGTGTGTTCGCCTGCTTCAATAGGAAAACCTATAAAAGCTCCTGCTTCTTTACTAAATGTCACTTCTTCTCCATCAACATATAAGGTCCATCCTTCATTGTAAGGAATAGACGTAAATACAGTACCATCCATTTCCGTATTCAATGTACCCTTTAAGGTATTATCAGTATATTCTGTAACTTCAATACCATATCGATTTAATTTATCATATACCTTATAAAACTCTTCATAATTAAAACCCGCTAAATTAACTTGTAATGTTCCACTATCAACGGCATTATCATTTAATTCATATTCCAACATAATCTTTGTATTTTCCGGGTATCTTCCTACATGATAATTCTGTCCCTGAAACCTATCATAAGCAATCTCTGTATCATTAACCCATACTCTTATTTTCTTAATATTACTTCCTGTTAAATTAGCATATAAATCTGTATACTCATCTAATACAAAACTAACACTTACTCTACATCCTACTGTATCTGTTCTTGTGTAGCTTATTGAATTAAAATCCAATGTTGCATCACAATTATATCCCTGCACTTCAAATTCAGGATAAACAGTATAAAATATACTGTTTCCCTCTACTGCTTCTTCACAAAAGTTATTTTGAACTTTAAATACATTTGCATCGCTATAATTCCATTCAGATAAATCATTTACAACATATCCAATTGGCAATGTATATTGATTTTTAAATATATCAAGACCACCTATTAAATTAAAATATTCAAAATCTATATTATTATAATCTCCAGGTCTTCCTAAAACATACTTAACACCAAACATCGCATTAGTAAGTGGGGTAGACCCTTTATATAAATACTCATTTGCTCCTGTATAGAATCCTAGCTTATTCATGGTTCTAACCATATCGCCTTGTACAGTGGAACCAAATATACCTATACTTTTTAGGTTATGCCAAGTTGCTTCATCTAACATAAGTGACTTTAACAAGTCTACTCTATAAAATCCATCATCCACATCATGTAAGTAATCAGTGGCTTCTGTAAAATTCTCAGTATCATAGAAATATTTAGTTGCATCTACGCTTCCATTGTTTCCATATCCTATATACGCATTAACTATAATTTCAACCATCATTACAGATGACATAATTATAGTAAATACTTTTCGATTCATATATTCTAATTTATAAGTCATCATCACAATAAAATATATGCTTAGAATAAATGCTGTTACAATATATACCCATATTTCAAGCTTATTATCATTTGTAGTTGCAAGTATAATAAATGCCATTATTGCAACATAGGAAAGCATTACCCATTCTTTTTTTACAAGGTCTATATGCGCAAATATCTCATATCCAATTACTAATAAAGTAAAAATATATACAAAGGAAAATCTATTAGGTATACCATATTGATTATGGAAACCATGCCATATATAATTCAAAAATTCATTATTAAAACTTACCACTAAAAAAACTAGCATTATTGAATATTTTATTTTTTTACCAATAGAAATCTTTTTAGCAAATAACGCTAATATAACCAATAATATAACTGATATACCACAATATATATTAGTTCCACCATCAAATACTTGATTCTTTATAGGTTTAATCAAATACATATGTGTTTGCAGTATATCCACGAAACTACCATAAAAAACCTTCATATCAGGCCAAGTAAGTTTTGCCGATGCCGTATCTGTAATTCCTAAATAGGACGGCATTAACACCACTGCTGCCATCATTGCTGATAAAATAGAGCAAAAAGCAAACTTAAATCCTTGAACAAAAAATGTTTTTATACTTTTATGGTTATAAGCAAGATACCACATTATAACAAATATACATATTATAAAGCTTATATAATAATTGCACCAAAAAGAATAGAACATAGCTAACATATATGTTATAGGTTTATCCTCATCAATTAATTTCTCTAAACCTAATATTATTATTGGAAATATTAATATACAATCCATCCACATAACATTCCAATAGTATCCTATAACATAGTTACTAAATGCATAAGCAAGAGAAAATGCTACAATGCTAATATCATGTTTTCTACCATTTCTCTTCTTTACTAAATATGTACAAAATGTAACACTACTCAATATAATTTTTATGCTAGCAACTAAACTTACACCTACATATAAAGTCTCTTTTTTAAATAATAAAACAATTAAATTGATAGGACTTGACAAATAATATGCCCATAAGGTTATAAAATCATTACCCATTCCTATATTCCAAGAATATAATAAGCTTTTCCCCTCTGTAAGCTTATTATAATACTCAGAAAAGAAAGGAAGATATTGATGCAATCCGTCCACTAATAATAACGACCTATTTCCAAAGACCCCTATGCCTAACATTATCCATACCCCTACCATAATAATTGTAGGTATTATAAATGATAAAATATATACATTATTATAATTTTTCTTTACCCATATTCCCATATTTGATCTACTCTACTCCTGAAATTAGATATATAAGAGGTGAATTCCAATAAATTGTTACCTCATTACAAGAATAACTCTGTGCGCTATCTGCATAACATTTTGCTGCTGGTGAATCTTTAAGTACTTGTTTTGCATATGGATCTTCTAAATTACTATCTGGTCCACCAATTAACATACCTACCATACACTCCTCAGCTACTTGAGACGGTCTATGATGTGGATTTACTGGTGACAATTCTCCATAACCTGTTACAAAACAATATGTTGTTGCATTTGTTCCAAGTATATAATCTAAATGTGCTTTTGCTGCCTCAGTATATTCTTTCTTAGCTTCAACTTTGTTAGCCATTAATAATAACATACCATTATTAGCTACAGTCATATTACTTCCCCATGGATAAGAAGTTCCTACTGATATTCTATATCCATCTGATTTAGCAGTTTCAACTAATTTATCTGCTATAGCTAAAAATTTATCCTTTGCATCTTTGTAGGTTGTTGATGAATCTAACATAGCTTTTTCTGTTGTTAAATATGCATATAAACCATATGCTCCAACTTCTTGCCATCCTAAACCAGAATAATTCTTATTTTTAACTATATTTCTAACTACTTCTAAATATTTCTCATCACCAGTCACTTTGTAAAGTTCTGCTGCTGCCCAGAAATATTCATCTCTACAACTATTATCACCATATTCTCCAGTTGCTATATCACTTGGATTTTTAAATGCTGGTAATGTTAAATTCCCATCTAAATAAGCAAATGCTGATTTAGATGCTTTTAAACATTTATCTGCAAATGACTTATTACTACTTCTATATGCATCACTTGCCATTGCCATTACTGCTGCGAAATCACCTGTTGCTGTTGTAGATATAGGTGAAACAATTAGTTCATCTGTCTCTTCTTCTGGCATAACCTCACCTGGGAATACTGCACAAGTTACTTTATGGTATACACCACCAGTTGCTTGGTCTTGCATTTTTAACATCCAGTCTAATTCGTATTTTGCTTCTGATAATATAGCTTTTGCATTTTCCGAATCATTATCTTCTACTGTAAGTAAAAGGTCTGCAACTGTCTTTGCTCCTGGAACAACATATCTTCCATAATCTCCTGCATCATGCCATCCACCTGATACATCTATGTATTTATCTGTTCCATATATTTTTGCCTTACTTGTATGACAAGCCTTATGTGCAAAACTGCCTGCATCTTTCTCTGATAGGGCCGTTCCACATCTTTGTAAATATAACATGTTTATTACATCACTATATAAATCATCATATACATCATCACCAATAACAAATTGATAAGAATCTCCCATTGTTTCTGTTACTATCTTATATGTTCCTGGCTCTGTTAATGAAGAAAAATCTCCATAGTAGTTAGTCTCATCAGCCGTTTTATTCATGAATTTGTCATCAATAGTTCCTGTGTATACTACCTTCTCTGACTCTGCATCAACAACATTAAACTCTTTGTCTACTTTATCACCTCTAAAAACTGCTACCTTATCATCAGTAGTTCTATATCCTACTTGATTAACATTAACATTTTTCTCTTCTATCTCTACAGCTTCATTAACTACTCTACCTGACTCATCTATTATCTTAAGGCATACATTATCAAAATACATTTTATGAGGATCTACACCTTTTTCTGCTCCTACATGATTTCCTAAGTTAAAGCACATTGATGGTGCTGGATCTGAAGCATCTGTCATCTCAAATTCTACCTCAATAGTTGTATATTCAGTTGTAGCTTTCGCTTCTTTATCTGATACATATGGATGATAATCTCCACCATTAATCTGTATTCTCCATTCAAATTCTCTTTCAATATCACATTTAATGTCGAAAGATAATTGGTATTTAACACCTTGCTCTAAAGCAAAGCCACCCCTATTAGCTTGAACACAGTAATCTAAATCTCCTACTTTATCTACATTAACTATCATTTCTCCATCTTCAGCTACTATGCTACCTTGACCCATATTAGTATATAGAGTCCATTCACTAGCTCCATCGCTAAAGTCTCCATTAGAAATCATATTAACGTAAGGATCCAAAACTTCCTCTGTTGCTTCTTCCGTCTCCTCTTCTGTTACTTTCTCAGTTGTTGTTACTTCTTCTGTTGTACCTGTTTCCTCTGTAGTGCTTGTTTTTCCTTTTTCGCAACCTACTAGAGATGCCGCCATTGCAACTATTAATAGCCACGCTACCGTTTTCTTCATTGTTCATTCCCTCCGTTAATAAAATATAATACTTCCTCATACTGCATAGGTCCTCCAAATAAACTTAATGCACTTCCAATTGTAACATCTAGCTTATCCTTGCCTAATTCTTTTAGTGCTTCTAAATCTTTAAATGTTCCTATTCCACCTGCGTAGGTTATAGGAATCTTAGCCCAATTTCCCAATAATTTTGCTAAGTCTTTTTCTATACCCGATGCCTTACCTTCTACATCTACAGCGTGTATTAAAAATTCATCACAATACTTAGATAATTCCTCTAAAGTGTCTTCATTAAGTATTGTGTCTGTAAACTTCTGCCACCTATCTGTTACTATGTAATAATCATCCTCCTTAAATCTACAACTTAAATCAAGGACTATATGTTCTTTACCTACTTCTTCAACTAATCTGCAGAGATTATCATAATCTATACATCCATTTTTAAATACATAAGAGGTAACTATTACATGAGTTGCCCCCATTTCAATAAAAGATTTTGCATTATTAGCTGTAATACCTCCTCCAATTTGAAGTCCATTAGGATATTCTTCTAAGGCAATAGCCGCCTGTCTCACATCCTCTTCATAGTATTCTGAACTAACTGGATTAAGTATAATTATATGTCCACCTCTTGCATCTGTACCCTTATACATTCTTGCATAAAAGCCTGCATCTTGCTCAGACACAAAATTCTCCTTAGCATAATCCTCTTTATCAGTAAGGCTTCCACCTACAATTTGTTTAACTTTTCCATTATGTATGTCTATACATGGTCTAAACCTCATAAAACCTACCTCTCCACACATATTTGCGTCATTAATTAAACCCAATATCAATTGGGCTACTTAAAAAACATTTTACCACATTAAAAACAATAAATAAACCTACAAATACTTAAGATTTTTACCATAAGTATGTGTAGGTTTGTATTTCTACTTAAAGAGTTTTTCTAATTCTTCCACTATTTTGAATTTTGCCTCTATTTCTATGTCCTCTTCATATATATTTTGTCCATTCAGTAATAACTGTGTATATTCTTCTTCTGTAAGAAGATCCTTAATTTGTTCCTTTGATTCCTCTGGAACAACTCCATTTGTTGCGTCTATAAAGCACAAGGGTGGAAACATTACACACCACCAATTATCTCCATTCCCCTTACCTATATCAATTCTTAATGCTTGATATATTCCTGCTGGAAATACCATATCACCATATTCCTTAATGGGAAATTCTTCTTCTGTAAGATATACATTTACATCATAGTCATAACCTTGTTCTGAAATTAAATCTAATGCTATCTCTTTAATCTCATCTATGTTTTCTTCTATAATCTCTTTACTTTCATCTATGCTTTTACTATCTTCCAACAAAGGCTCTATATAATTAATTACCCCTTCCTTTACATAAATCTTTAGCTTTTGATCTTCTGCATCGTTACTATTTGCTCTTATATGAAATCTTATTACAGAATTGGTTACATTATTTTTCTTATTCAAATCTATAATATCATCAGATGCATCATACACATTATCTACAGTTATAGACTTTTTATTATTTATGCTAGTATATATTCTATCTAAATGTGCAAAACCCATTCCCAAAAGTATTCCTAGTATTGTTCCAATAAGTACAGTTCGTATAGCTCTCATAATTATCACTCCTATTTATTTGATAACTACATTCTTGCCTTATTTTTTATTATCTATACTAATTTTTGTATAATCTCTACAAGGGAATCCATCTTTTATTTTAATAACTTCTATCTCTACCGAATCTGTATTTTCAAAGTATCCATCAATAACATTGGATAAATCACATCCTGTAAAATCTGCTCTATCCATCATACCTCTAAGGTATTCTCCTAGATTTTCTGTCATTTCACCATCAAGTATAACAATTTCTTCTGCTTCATCCTTACCTATAAACACTGAAACTGTTTTCGAAAATGAATTATCCTTCCACATCTCATAACTTAGATTATATATATCATCTGTATTTTCCAACATCTCTGAGCCAAATATTATTGCCTTTATGTGACCGTAATCAAGTTCCCTGTAATTATTTTCTTCATAGATATTTTTCGCCTCATCTAGAGAAGTTGCATTTATAGAATACACTCTTGAACCAACCGTATCTCCTGTTTCTCCTCCATAACCTGAGAGATCAGCAAAGGAGTATGTGAATGTATATACATTTTCCATTCCACTTTTATCTATACCTAATACTAATACATAATTTTTATCTTCAATATCATAATTTTTTTCACATCCTGATAAAAACAGGGAAATACTAATAATCATTAAACTAAGCATTAACACTTTTTTCATTTCTTCTCCTCCTTGAAAAAATAAATAGTATCAAAGGAATTATTATAGATGTAGGCATGTCAAAGTACATATAAAATCTTATATATTTATTAAGCATTTGTTCTGCATTTCCACATAACATTGTAATTGCTACAATGATTATCATTACACATACTAATAATATATATCTATTTACTGACGGTAATATTCTGTCTAATATATAAGTAGAATAGAAAATGTAGCCACTTATAATTGAAAATAAGCCTATAAGCCAAAATATTATCATAAATATATCAAATCTTTCTAATATTCCAAATGGTATTTCTACAGCCTGCATTATATTAAGTGTTGACAGCATATTATCTTTGGCGCCATTTACACCAAGTATTCCAACTACGATAACATACAGTAATATATTAAGAATCATTACAATTACAATACTTGCCACTCCATGTTTTACTCTATTATGATTTTTTCTTACATATGGCATGATAAATAGCACAAATTCTATTGGCAAGAATACCATCATCATAATATAGTCTGCTTTTAGATTTTCCATTATGCTATTTGTAAAATTAGGAATCGTATATGATATACTTACTTCTTTAACAGCCATAATCATTAATATTATTATTGGTATTAATACAATCCAATATATTAATTCAATCAATCTCGCTCTATTTTCCATCTTTCTAGATGCACCATAACCACAAACAATTATCATAGGCACTATAATTGCTAAGTTACTGTATTTTGTTAGCATTGTAGTTCCTACCATAACACTAAATATATTTAGGAGAAGGGCAGCCCGTATAAAAAATCTGCCTATATATAATCCTAAAATTATTGCTGAAAATATCTCTCCTGTTCTATTTTGCAATTCACTTATAAATCCTAGTCTAAATACTGTAGACAAGTAAAGCATTGCCCAACCATAGAGAATTACACCTACTGCTGCCATAAGTAAAGCTATTATTCCATCCTTACCACCATAGGTTGTTCCTAAGTAAGGTAGTAAAATAGAACTTCCTGAAAATAATTCTATAATTATTAATCTTCTTAATTGCCTATTTGATATAATATTATTATTAGCAAACAACTATTTCACCACCTGTTTTTTGTATTCTTAAGCTTTCTTCTGTTACCCTTTATAGTAAATATAGGTCTATTTGTCATAGTAAATATAGGCATCTTTATTATAAAATCCTTTTCATCATTATAATTATTTACAGTTGCTGATACTGCTGGCATCATATATGGAATTCCAAAACTAGTAAGTCCAGATAAATGTATTAGTATTACTAACATACCTAACAAAAATCCATATATGCCCCATATGGCACTTGTAACAATAATAAAAAACTTAAGTAATCTAAATATAGATGCAAATGCTTCATTTGGAATTGCAAATGAAGATATAGCCGTTAATGCCACTACTATTACAACTATTGTACTTACAAGTCCTGCTTCAACTGCTGCCTGTCCAATTATTAATCCACCAACCACACCTATTGTATTTCCCATTTGTCCAGGAAGTCTTATTCCTGCCTCCCTTAGAAGTTCAAATTCTAACTCCATAATCAGAACTTCTAATACTACTGGAAATGTTACTGCTGCTCTTGCTGTCGCTATTGCTAGCAATAGATTTGTAGGAAGAACTTCTGTATGAAAGGTAGTGATTGCAATATATAATCCTGGTAAACCTATGGCTATAATTGCTGCTATATATCTTAGTATTCGTGCAAATGTTGCCTCTGTCCATTTGTTGTAATAATCATCTGATGCTTGAAAAAATGTATTAAAGGTAGCAGGTAGCAATATTACTTCTGGAGAATTATCAATTACTAATGCTATTCTTCCCTCCATAATTGATGATGCAACTTTATCTGGTCTTTCTGTGCTTTGAAATTCTGGAAAGGGCGAATACCACTTCTCTTCCATAAGGTGTTCCAACATTCCACTATCATATATTCCATCTATTTCATATTGATTTATCTTCTCTTTAATCTGCCTTAACATTATTGGATCTATTAGATCATCCATATACATAAGCGCATAATCTGTCTTTGATCTAACACCTACTTGAGCATGTTCAACCTTTAATTTCGGGTCACGTATACGTCTTCTTATAAGTGCAGTTCCACTTCTAACACTTTCATTAAAGCTATCTCTAGGCCCTCTAAGGACTGCCTCTGTTTTGGATTCTGATACTGCCCTAAGAGGATATTTTTTGGTAGATACTATCATAGCCTTGTCGTAACCATCTACAAATATGGCTGTATCACCACGCAAAGCACATGTTACTACCTTGTCATAATCTGAGCTTTCTATTATATCTACAGTTTCCACCTGAGATTTTAAAATATCATCCCATATATTATTGCTGTTAGATTCCTTCCATTCCCATAGAATGGGGCTTATAATACTGTTAGTAATCAAAAGGCTATCTGTAAGACCATCAGTATATACCATATATAATCTTACAATTCCATCTTGTCTATTAACCTTAAATTCTTTCTTAACCAAGTCATCACACCTATCAAAAATAGTTGTAAGAAAATCAATATTATCATCAATATTTTTGTATATAGGTGTTGTTATTTTATTGTCCTTATAATATATTTTTTCCATAATAAAAACCTCGCACATTTTTTATAGTATGTACAAGGTTTTTATAATCTAAACATATAAGCTTATAACTGTTCTTTAATATTTTTAATAACTATTAATTCTTGATTATATAAATGCTTACGCATAATTTCTTTTGCTTTTTCTTTATCTCTCATTAAAATTGCATTAGTTATTTCATAATGTTCATTTACTAATACATCATGGTAGCTAAAGTCTTTCACATATTCAACACGGTATCTATAAACCTGCTCACGAAGATTTTGAGCTATTGCTATAAGCTTTTTATTCTCTGTTGCTTCAAAAATAATATCATGAAATATAACATCTCCTTCAACTATTGACGGAACATGCTTTGTTAATATAGCTTCTTTAAATGCTACACAAGCTGCTTTAAGTTTCTCTTTTTGCTCATCTGTAATACGTTCACATGCAAGTTCTACTGATAATTCTTCTAATGCAAGTCTTACCTCAAGTGCATCTTTAAGATCTTCTTCTGTTATTTTTGCAACTTCGGCTCCTCTTCTTGGAATCATAACAACTAATCCCTCAAGTTCTAACATACGAATTGCTTCTCTAACAGGAGTTCTACTAACACCTAGCTTATTTGCTAATCCGATTTCTAAAAGTCTTTCGCCAGGAGCAAATTCCCCACTAATTATAGCTTGTCTAAGTGCTTGAAACACAACATCTCTAAGTGGTAAATATTCATTACTGTTAAGCTTTAACTCCATATTTTTCACCTCCTTCTATGTTCTGGTTAAATGGTTCCACTACATATATCTGCTTTGTTAGTCCTCTTTGCTCTATTATCTTAGCACATTTCTTTGCTTTTTCACTATCTGTAAATATACCAAATACTGTAGGTCCACTTCCACTCATTAAAGAATTAATAGCCTCATTATCCTTCATAAGCTTCTTAATATCTTCAATAACAGGATATTCTTTAGTTGTTACAGTTTCTAATACATTTGCCATTCTATCAGTTATGCCAATTAAATCTTCATTTTTTATAGCTTCTACCATTCCATCAATATCAGGATGTACTATATTTTCATCTAACACAAGATTCTCATAAACAAACTTGGTAGATACATTTATGTGTGGTTTTGCTATAACTATATAACAGTTAGGAATAGGAGGTAGTGGGGTTAATATCTCACCTATACCTTCTGACAATGCAGTTCCTCTAAGAATACAATATGGAACATCTGCACCTAATGTAACTCCGTATTCCATTAATTTACCTTTACTTATTCCTAAGTTAAATAACTTATTCATACCTACTAAGGCTGCTGCACAGTCTGTACTTCCTCCAGCCATACCTGCTGCTACTGGAATACATTTATGCAAATCAACTTCTACACCCTTATGTATATTATATTCATCTTTTATAAGTTTAATAGCCTTATATATAAGATTATTTTCATTTGTCGGTAGAAAATCCAAATTAGTCTTTATAATTATTTTATCTTCTTCTAATATTTTAAATAATAATTTGTCATATATTTTAACTGTTTGCATTATCATCTTAACTTCATGATAACCATCTTCTCTTCTTCTAACAACATCTAAGCCTAAATTAATCTTACCATATGCTTTTAATCGTAATTCTTTCATAGATTTTCTCCATTTTTCAATAAACAGTTGCCTTTGTGCCTTGTATACAATATACTATTATTATATCCCCCATACAATTAAGATACAACCTAAAATATTTAAAAAGGGGTTAATTTTTTGGTATATAGTACCGATAATATTATTGTAACTATAACTATCTGCAAAACCAAGGAGGGTTTTTTATGAATTTAAACGGAATTGGAAGCTATACTAGTACAGCTTCGACTGCTGTTTCTTCATCAGCACAAAAAACAAGCAGCACGGAAGCTGCTAGCACTGCATCAACTACAACAGATAATGACGGTGTTATTTATGAACAATCAGAAAATTCTAGCAATAAAACTACATATACTAGAAATCAAACTGTAATTGATCAATTAAAAGCTGATGCCAACGCTAGAACTGCTTCTCTAAAGAGTTTAGTTGAAAGCATGTTTACTAAGCAAGGTAAGACTTACAACGATTCAAACTTCTGGAACATGATTAGAGAAGGTAACTATACTGTTGATCCTGAAGTTGCTGCTAAAGCCAAAGAAGACATCGGAGAAGATGGATATTGGGGAGTTAAGCAAACTTCTGAAAGAATGGTTTCTTTTGCTAAGGCTTTAACTGGTGGTGATCCTACTAAAGTTGAAAGCATGAGAGATGCTATTAAGCAAGGTTATGATGCTGCCGCTAAGATGTGGGGCGGAAAACTTCCAGAAATATCTCAGCAGACTTATGATGCAACTATGAAAGCTCTAGATGAATGGGCAAAAGAAGGTAAATAATATTTGTTTAATACATATAAAAAGGACTGTCGGTGACAGCCCTTTTTATTTTATTTCACTACATTTTCTGAGACTATAACTAACTTCCTACCAGGTGCTAATTCATCTTTATCAAGGCCATTCATTTCCTTGATGCACTCAGATGTAGTGTAATATTTCTTTGCTAAACTCCATAATGTATCATCTTCTTGGACTATGTAACCTATTATTCCTGGAAGTTCACTTAATCTACTATAATCTATTGGTTTAACTTCCATATCTACAATTGCCTTTGATTTATTGCTAGAAAATACAATTGCATCAACATTTACCATTGCTTTAAGTTCTATTTCATCACTATCTATCATAATGCCACTTATTTGTTCAAGTTTAGCTGATATTTTAAAATTATCATTATTTCTAAGACCTTTAGTTTCTACCAAATAATTAAATGGTATCATTCCAGTCATTGAGTTTACAGGATGTCTGTCATCCTCTGCTATGTATATAATATTTGCTACAACTACACCTTCAACAGATATTCCATCTTCAACCACTCTTGTATCATCAACCTTTACTTCTCCATCTACATAACAAATCTGTAGCATTTTAGATTGGTTTTCATTTACCTTAAGTCTATCAGATATTCTTGTTTTTGCACTGTTTTTAACCAATAAATTGTCATACACAAAATCCTTAGTTGTTACACCAATATCTACAGAAGGTGAATATACATCACTAAGAAGCTCATAATCTTTATCTTCATATAAACATATATTCATTGGTAAATGTGCATCAACATCTATTACTCTTAATTCTCCGTCAGTATCTGGTCTTACTTGGAAATCAACATTACCTAAAGAAACATCTATATCTCCTACCATATCGTCCATAGATTCCATACATTCAAGATTCTCATTAAATGGAAGCTGAACATACATATTTTGCATAGGCATTCCTTCTTCTTCGCCTTTATATATTATAAACACTTGAAGTTCACCTGTTATTCCTAACATTGAATCCATTGGTTTTACCAACACATTATTAAGATATATTTTCTTCCATATTATTTCATAAATATTAGGTTTACTTGCAGGTATATCAAGAGATTCTTTTACTCTGCATACATCTTTTTTATTAACAGTATTTTCTGTAGACCTAATTTGTTTATATAGACACTGAATAGAATCTCCATTTTCTATTCCTTTTGCCGCTTCAATTACATCATTATCTAATACTTCTATACTTACCTTCATTAATCCTTTAATAGATATTTTTCTAGAATTAATCATTGTAACATCTAAATCATCTAAGCATAACTTTGCATTAACTTCATGACCTGGCAATACTTCATCAACATTTATTAATTCTTCAAAATTAATAGTATTATCCATTGCATCTAGGCCAATCGCACCATCATTTGTTCCATATAGTACAGATACTTCTAACTGTCCTATTATTTTGATCTTGTCAACCATAGGTTCTACTGCTTCTACAGAAACCTTTCCATTGGATGATATTATTTTATCAATATCTCCTTTTATATCTGGCACATTGACATTATCATCAATGATTATTTGTGTATTCTTGCTTGCTACTTTATTTGATACATTTATATCTTTTTTGGCTAACTGCACTATAATTCCTCCTCTGATTTTATATCTTTTAATCACTACTAAGATTGTATGCTGTCCCTACTTTAAGTATGACAACATTTATTCAAATACAACCGGCAAATCATATTGCTCACATTTCACTACTATGTAAGGGTAAGTTACAACTTGATTGTTTTCCTCTCCATTTGATACTAGATTAGTATCTATATATATTGCATTATCGGATAGAAATAAATCGTCTACAGTTACACATATGTTGCTTCTGTTTTGTTCTCCATAACCTACTATTATGTATAAATATTCTTTATTTCCATAAGTCATTTTAAAAGGTGCATCTTTTTTTGAATTAATAAGTTCTAATAATTCTTTGGGCATCCTACTTTCATCACACACCGTAAAGTCCATATCTGATACTCTTTCTATCTCCTCCTCTTTGCCACAGCCATTTAAAGAAAAAAAGAAAAATATTAATAAGATAACTTGAATTACTCTTATAATATTTTTCTTATGATTATTAATATTTAATTTATTATGTAAATTCAATTTTATTCCTCTAATATCGTTTTACATAGTATATGAAAAGATAATCCCGAATATGCTTGTTTTGTATTGTCTTTAAATCGCTCTGGTATCTCATAGTCTTTAATATGTTCATAATTAATTAATTCTATATTTCCAAAAACATCTACTGAATATATTAATTCATCATATCCTACCGGATTATGCGCTCCTACTTGTGGTGTTACTCCAAACTTAACAATTATCAAGCTATTTTCTGTTTTCTCTATTTCCAGAATATCAACTTCATAATTGTATATAACTACACAACACACAGGGTTATCTAAATAAAACTGTTCAATATCAGTTGTAATATTTTCAACAAACATTGCAATAATTAATTCATTTTTAATCTCTTCTTCGGTTACTAATTTTGCATCAAATGCTTCCAAAATATCTATTCTTCTTTTAATATAAATATTAAGTGCTATTGTCAAAATCAGCATAATAAAAATAGTAATATATAAATATCTTTTCATAACCACACCATAAAATACATTATTACTATTTTTATATTGAATAATCTAATATTATTCTTATTTTATTAAAATTATTTTGCTTTATAGAATTTATTACAGCTATAATTCTCTTCTAAATATCTCTTTAACCCTATCAATATTTTCTCTGCTATTTATATCAAATTCTTGTTGTTCAATACACAGGTGTTTAGCTTTTTCTAGTCCAGTTGTTCTATATGGAATTACATTAATTTTATTAATACCACATTCCTTCATAAACCTTGCTGTCTTAACAATATTGTCTTCATCATCATTTATATTTGGTATTAATGGCACTGCAATTCTAATATTTTCTCCACCTCTAACAGATGATATATATCTAATATTATTAAGTATAAGTTGATTATCAATGCCTGTATACTTTTTATGAATATTAGAATCCATGTGTTTAATATCTATTAAGTATGTATCTACTACATCAATTGTTTTATCAATAATATCCCTAGATACATTACACGCAGTTTCTACATTTAATTTCCAATTGTATTCTTTACAATAGATACTAAATTCTTTAATAAAATCTATCCACAATAGAGGTTCTCCTCCTGAAAAAGTTATGCCTCCACCTGTAGATTGATAATATAGATTATGGTTACATACTTTATCAAATAATTCTTCTGTAGTCATAGACGTATATTCGTTGCCATATCTAGTGTTAGGATTACTACACCATTTACAGCTCATATTACATCCATAAGTATGTACCAATGTACATACACCAGGCCCATCACTATCTATTCTTAATTGGTCTATTGATACAATGCTTGCACTTTCCATAATAATATCCGCCTTATATTATTCTGTAACATCAGGAACATATTCCATATCCCCCATTATCATCTCCTCAGTAACTTGGACAGCCTCCCCTGCTAGTTGATTACTAGTTACCTTTGATATTACATTAGCGCCTACTACAACACCACCAACTGTAGTTGCTATAGCTCCTGTGGCTATGGCTACTCCTATACCTATCTTTTTATTTCTTACTTGTCTCTCTAGTTCTCTTAACTCAGCTTCACATTTGGGACATGTTCCCTTACATTCCCCTTGAAACTTACATTCCTCAACTACCATGTTGATCTCATTTTCCTCTGCTATTTGTCTTCTAATCTCTCTTAGCATCTTACATTTATCTTTTCCTGTCATACCCTTACCTCCTTAGACTTATATAATATATAGTGTCTAAAACATATCAAAGTGTTGCAATTAAAATTTGGAAGGTTGAATGCAAAACTAACTTCTGGTTTAGCCTATTTCCCCTTCTTTTCAAGCTGTATGTCCTCCATTAGGTATTATCTTTTCTGTTATTCTTCCTATCTGATCATAGCTATATTCTACTACTTGTTCTCCTGATTCTAGTTTTGTTGTGATCTGTTGTTCGTCTTGTAAGTTACAGCCACCTACAACCTAATATATCAATCTACCATCCATAATACGGTAACTATTTTGCAACTTTATGTACCATTTTTGTTTTCCCCGCTTCTACATCATATACATAAAATCATACATGTGTTGGCTGTATTGCATATTTTGCAGATAGTACCTTTGTCCCATCTTTAGATATATCCATTATTCCATGCCATTTACTATCTCTTTAACTGTTTCTGTTTCTATATCATAAGCATATACCACTTTATTGCAACTACAGTATAGAATTTTTCCGTCATACGAAAAATCAAAATTGCCCATTTCACCAGCATCTAATTCGTATACTTCCTCCACCTCTTTAGTATCTTTATGATAGACTAGAATAGTATTATCTTTCTTATATGCTATATTACTATTAATTTTATGTATTCTATACATTCTTCTCCCAATGTTTTTTCTTCATATATCCTGTTTCCATCTTCTATACCTTTTGCTATTTCATTGGATCCTAATTGGTAATGTTCCATTATTATATCCATTATCTGATCCATACCACTAGTATTATTAATTCTTACTATATTACCTAATGTATTCATCCCTCAAGAAGTAGAATATTTTTCACTATACCCCGTATTCATCATAACTATAAGCACCCAGACTTTCTCCTTTTAGGTCTAAATCGTTGATTGTACTTCCTTGCTCATCTTATAAGAAATAACTATTTCATCTTCTCTATTTATCTTATTCTACTTTATAGCCACTTTCTTCTATTTCATCACTTGACTTAATTATATCTACATACAAATCTACCAATTCATTGTGTTGTTTTTTTGATGTAGCATAATGTATACCATTTATAATTACATATCTATCATCTACTGTAATACTATAATCATTCATACCCATACCTATCGAAAATGTTGTATTATAATGTATATGATAATCCTCTCCTATATCATAAATTGATTTATGTAACTTAGTTTCTTCAATCTTATCTAATATTTTTTCTATTGCTTTTTTATCAGTTATTTTCCCGCCATATTGATATACATATCCATTTTCAGTATCTGCTTTTCTATAAAATATATCAATATATTCAATATCATCTTCTGAATAGCTCGGTTTGTAATTAGTATCTTTAGATTTCGCTCCCATAACACACATTAAAATTACCATAGCTATTAATACACTTACTTTCATCCCTGCTAAAATTTTTTTCATTATATCCTCCTATTCCTCACAGTTAGATGGTGTATATCTTCTCATATCATAATATGGTCTTCCTTCAAATAACCAAAAAATATTTTGAATAACAGCGTCACTATATCCATCTATATAATCTCCTGCATCACCAATTATATCAGACCAGTAATCACTTTCACTATATATTCCATAACTGCCTAAATATACATTCCTACTATCACCCCATTCATCTATGTGAATCATCTTGTTTTTATCTAGTGAAAATGATGCAAATGAATCATTTCCATATACTGTTACTCCTTGTTGATTTGAAAATTGTTGCGAATAAAGTCCTAATGATGTATGGCAACCATTAAATGATACCACTGGGTTTTGTGTATATTTATCCTTAGCCCAATTTAATTTAGAGTATGTTCCCAAATATGTCATAGCCGTCCTACTTCCCCCTGCTATCTCTGGCTGTCCATTAGCACCATGACTATATATATACATTCTACTTATAGATTCATATTTTGACCAATCCTTCCATTTTTTAAATAACTGTGCTTCATTATCTATTCTTACTACCTCTATACTTTCTTCTGGTATTCCTTCTGATAATAATTCATCATATTTCGTATATGCTGCTCTTGCAAAGGAATTTCTTTTATTAAATTCATCCCACATATGTTGAGTCCAATCGCTAGTATCTCCATCTGCTCCAAAATCATATGCTACAGGATATGTCATTGCATACCATGCCTCAAAACTTGCATAATCAGCTTGTCCATATGACCAAACAATTATATAATCTGGATTTTCTTCTCGTCCATCCCTATCTACATATTTCATTGGATTGTTTAGACAATACTTATACTCATTCATTGTTTCTGGTCTGTCTATATATCCTTTTACTATATCTCTACTTGTAAATCTTCCTCTTCTTGCATCATATCTTCTTGCTTGAGCATAGTATAATCCACCTACTTCTTC
>JAVBSN010000004.1:0-5513 GCA_031547045.1 Lachnospiraceae bacterium | reverse complement strand
ATAGGTGATATTGAATATCAAATAAATGGTTGCACATGGGAAATAAAGAATATAGTATCAGAAGAAGATGTAGATGAGATTAATTATAACTGGTGTCTAAAAAAGGTATTGCAAATGTTTGTGGCATAGATAGTAATATATAAAGGCTAAATAGAATTAAAACTATTTAGCCTTAGTTATGTTTATAAATATTAATAATCCATTGCTTTTTCTTCGCCATTAATTACACGAAGAGCACCTTGTACAAGTGCAAGTAATTCATCCTCACCAGGATATACTACAAAATCAGCAATCCAACCACATCTATCTTTGATGTCATTGATTACACATTCGTTATAAGCAATACCACCAGTAACTATTATCTTATCTACCTTACCTTTAAGTACGCAAGCCATTGAACCTATATCTTTACATACTTGGAAGATGAAAGCTTCACGTACGTTTTTAGCTTCTTCATCACCATCTTTAACCATTTTAATTACATCACGCATATCATTAGTTCCAAGGTAAGCATTTAAGCCACCTTTACCAACAAGTTTTGAATATACTTCTTTTTCTGTATATTTTCCAGAGAAGCACATAGAAACTAATGCTCCTGTAGGTACAGCTCCAGCACGTTCAGGTGAAAATGCACCATCACCATCTAATGCATTAAATATATCAATAACTCTAGCATCGTGGTGAGCACCTACAGAAACGCCACCACCCATGTGAACAACGATAAGGTTAAGATTTTCATATGGAATACCAGATTCCTTAGCATATCTTTTAGCAACTGCTTTTTGATTAAGTGCATGGAATACGCTAGTTCTAGGTAATTCAGGAACTCCTGAATATCTAGCAACAGGATCTAACTCGTCAACTACTACAGGGTCAACGATATAAGATGGAGCACCAACTGAATCAGCTATTTCACGAGCAAGAATACCACCAAGATTAGAAGCATGTTGTCCTTGTTTACCTATTATAAGGTCATGTAATAATTCATCAGTTACAGCATATGTACCACTTGAAATAGGTTTTAACATACCACCACGTCCAACTACTACATTTAAACTGTTAATATCAAAATTCTTCTCTTTTAATATATTTAAAATAATATCTTTTCTAAAATCCTTTTGGTCTACAATAGAGTCATATCCAACTAAGTCTTCAGTTGTATGTCTTAGAGTTTCTTCAAATAATAATGTCTCATCCTCGAATACACCAATTTTTGTTGATGTAGAACCTGGATTAATAATTAAACTTTTAATTGCCATAAATATATTCCTCCATTAAATTAAATATTTTTTAATGATTCAGCAATAACTGATGCTAGAGCAATTGAATATACTTTAACTTCAAATGAATCAGCTCTTGAAGTTAAGATAACAGGAGCAGTAGTACCAACTAATACATTACCATTTTTAACATCTGCACAATGAACAAGTGACTTATACGTAATATTACCAGAATCTATATTAGGGAATAATATAATATCAGCATGTCCTACAACTGGATTAGAGATTCCTTTGTGAACGCCAGCTTCTTCAGATAATGCAAGATCCATAGATACAGGACCATATATTACACAATCTTTAATCTCGCCACGCTCATTCATTTTAGTAAGCTCATCAGCATCTACAGTAGGAGGCATCTTAGGATTAACAACTTCTACAGCACATACAGGGGCAACCTTAGGAGTTTCAATTCCACAAGCTTTTGCAACTTCAACAGTATTTTCAACTATTTTAACTTTATCTTCTAATGTAGGGTATGTATTAAATGCAACATCTGCTAAGAATAATAAGTGATCAACATTGGGTACTTCAAATACACAAACATGAGACATTTGTTTTCCAGTTCTTAGACCTACTTCTTTATCAAGAACGCTTCTTAAAAAGGTTTTAGTATCAACTAATCCTTTAAGAAGAGTATCAGCTTTCTTATCATGAACTAATTTAACGGCTACTAAAGCAGCTTTATCTACATCTGGCTCATCTACTATTTCGAAATCTGAAATATCTATATTACTAGCGGCAGCTAATTCTGTTATTAATGCTTCGTCGCCTACTAATATAGAATTTGCAATATGTCTGTCTTTTGCAGCTCTAACAGCTTGTAAAACAGCCTCATCTTGTGCTACAGAAACAGCTACAGTTTTCATAGTACAATTTTCAAGTTGTGATAATAGTTCTTTAAAATTCTTACTCATGTGTAAATACTCCTTATACTATATATTAATTTAAAATAAATATCCAAAAATCATAGTAACACCCTAATTTACAAAGGTCAAGATGGTTAACAAAAAGAATTTAAAAAATTTTAGAATATTAACATCTTTTAAGATTTTTTAAAGATTTTAAGAGTAATGTATAAGTATCATATAAAAAAGGAGCCTAATCATGATTAAACATATTATAGCTATATTATTAGCATTCACAACCATTATGTTATCAGGATGTTTTTTATTGCCAGAAGAACAAGAGTATACAGTCCCGCCCGTTATTAATCAAGAGCAGGAGGCTAGTATAGAAGAAGAGGTAGTTCTAAGAGGTGATATTGTAGATAACAAAACGGTAAGTGTTAAATATCAATCAAGTAGAAAAGAAGAATATTCTTTTAAATTATCATATGAAAAAATAACAGATGTATATGTTAGCCTAGGTGACCAAGTGAAAAAAGGTCAAGTATTAGCTGAGCTAAATGCAGAAAGTTTATTAGAAGAGATTGAAGCATTAAAAACAGATTTGAAAAAAATGAATACAGATATTGAATATTATAATAACTTGATAGCTGTAGATCCTAGTAATAAAGATATGTATGAACAACAAAAAGAAAGTTATTCAAACTCTATAGAAGCCTCCAATCAAAGAATGAAAGAATTGCAAGCTAAAATAAATGATAGGCAAATTGTTGCAGGAATGGATGGAGTAGTTACATATTTAAAGGATTTTGTAGAAGGCGATGTATCAAATGAGGATACAGTATATATTATTGTATCAGATAATAATAAGAAGATAATTGGTTCCTGTGAAAAAGATGATAATTTTCAAATAGGAAATGAGTATATTTTAGAGACAGATGAAATTAATTATACAGTTATATTATCAGATATTAATGAAGTGTCAGAAAATAAACTGGAAGTAAGTTTTGAATTTACAGAAGAAGTTGGAGTTTTGGATGATAGTTTTAAAGGAAAGGTAATATATGAGACAAATGAGGCTATAGATGTATTATATTTACCAACTAGTGTAGTTACAATATTAGGTGATGAAAGCTTTGTATATGTAAGGAATGAAGAAGGATTTAGAACAAAGAAAATGGTCAAAGTTGGAAAAATTATAGGCAATAATATTGTAATTGAAGAAGGATTAGAAGAAGACGAATTAGTTATATCTAATTAGAAAAGGGGATTTAACATGATTAAATACAAAAAGTATATATCTCTATTTTTAATAGCTATTTTACTAACAGGATGTAGTAGAGACATTCCAGAGTTGATTGAACCAGCTAAATTGAGAACAGAAATAATAGAAGTAAAGAAAATGGATATTGAAGGCATTGAGGTCTATAAGGGAAAACTTGTGCCATCTGTAGAAAAAATATCATTTACTACAAATGGTACAATATCAGATATAAATGCATACATAGGGCAAACCGTAAAAAAGGGAGATGTATTAGCAAAATATAATACGAAAAATATTGATGAGACCATAAGCACTTGTCAAAATAGTATAAATGATATTAAGAAAGCAGCAGATTATAATATAAGTTTAAATAATAATAGAATTAATTATGAAAAGCAACTTCAAGAAAATCTTAATAATGCAATAACCGAACTTAGAAATTCACAGACTACAACAGAAGATACAAGTACAGAGACAAATACAGATTCAAATACAGAAACATCTGAAGATGTGGAGTCTGCAGAAGAAGTAACAGGGGTATCTGTATTAGGCGAAAATGATACAGTATCAATTGAAGATAAAATAAGAGAATTAGAATCACAACTAGCAGCATCAAGAACAGAAGTAAATATTTTGGAATGTAATAATAAAAATATTACTGATATAAAAGAAATAGATTTAAAGGATTTAAATGCAACACTAGGAGATGTTCAAAAAGAAAAACAAGGTTCTAATATAGTAGCACCGTGTAATGGACAGATAGTAGCTACTGTTAATAGCTCAGGTGGTATGCTAACGGGTGGTGATAATATTAGTGCTAATGATCCTATTTATTATATAACTAATAATGAAAAACCTATATATATATATGGAGTAAATGGAGAGGGTAGCAATCTAGATGAAAGATTTTTGAGAAATTATGAAGAGATATATGTAGAGATAGATGGCATAAGGCATGAAGTTGAAATAGATAAGTTTACCACACAGGAAATAAGATCTACATTAGATGGTAAAGGTGATAAAAATTCTGTATTACCTACAAGATTTAAACTTACAGACGGGCAAGAAGGTATTACACTTGGAAGTAATGTAAGTATATTTGTAAGAAATAATGTTAGGAAAAATGTTTTAGGAATACCGACTAATGCTTTAATTAAAGAAGGAACTGATTATTATGTAACAATATTAGATGGAGATAGTCGGAGAAAGATTGCAGTAACAATTGGTGCTAAAACAGAATTATACACAGAAATAGTAAGTGGATTAGAAGAAGGAGATAAAATAGTAATAGATGTTGGATTAAATATAGATTCTTTAACAGCAAAATCACAAATAAGTTTAGAAAACTATAGTGAAGACATTACAATTGATTCCTTTGGAATACTTTATCCTAATTCATACAATATTACATGTACAAATTCTGAAGCCAGACTAAAAGAAATTCATGTTAAAAATGGAGAGGAGGTAAAAAAAGGAGATAGATTAGTCACTTTATCCTTATATGATAATAAATCTACAACATTAAGTATAACAAATCAGATTAGTAGTATAAATGAGGAATATGATAAAACAGTTGAGGAACATAACAAAACAGTTTCTAAGTTAGAAGCAGATATAAACAATGAAACAGATATAGGTAAGAGAAAATTATTACAATATGATTTAGAATACAGCAATACAGAATATGAGATGGCAAAGTATAATAAAGAAAGTCAAATTACTTCATTAAATAATGAATTAAAATCTGTAAAAGAGAATTCTGGAGAAATAACATTAGTAGCACCTATTTCAGGAATTGTTAAAAAAGTAACTACTTATAGTATTGGTCATACAGTACCAGTGGGAGAATTATTATGTTACATAGAGGATTGTTCTTATGAAATAGGAGTAGATCTTAATGGAAGGTTAGATAGAATTGGTATGAACGTAGAAATTACTAATAATGATACAGGCAATGTATTAGATGCAGGTACTGTAGTTTGGGCTCCACAAACACTGATTACAAGTATTTATACAGGTGAGGGTTATGATGCACAATCAATGTTTATATTTAGTAATTGCAATTTAACTGAATGTAAGGAAGATAGGAAAAACGTTATTAAAGGTGTAGGTGTATATAGAGAA
>JAVBSN010000056.1:0-30269 GCA_031547045.1 Lachnospiraceae bacterium | reverse complement strand
TTTTTTTAATTATTATTATTGGATTAATTATAGGTATATTTAGTTTGATTTTTAGCGAAAGCAAAGAAACCATAACAAATATTTCTGAATATGAACGCATTCTAGGGAAAGATGGAAAGTATAAAAATAATTATATTGCTTATAATAATATTTTTCCAAACCAGATACCAGCATCTGCTGAAATAGAAGATTTTTATTATGAATACTACAATCCTTGGGATGCTAATTATTTAGGTTATCTAGTATATACTTGTAATGATGAAGATTTTGAAGCTGAATACAATAGATTAAAAGATATTTCAAGCCATGATAATTTCCTTATATACGGAGCAACTGATTTTAATTACGAACTCTGTGCTGTATATGCCAATGAATATTGCGGATACATCTATGCATTAGCAGATAAAAATAATAATAGATTTATATATGTTGATTTGGAATTTTGCAATTATTTTACGGATATTGATTATGAAAAAATTATTGATGCTAAATATCTTCCAGAAGGTTTTGATGCAACAAAAGGAAATGAAACTCGTAAGGAATTTGATGAATCGCACTAAACTCAAACTTCGTCTTCGACTTGTTTTCGTTAAGTTCTCTGTTAGTGCCCAGAGCCGGAATCGAACCAGCGACACGAGGATTTTCAGTCCTCTGCTCTACCGACTGAGCTATCTGGGCACGGTGCCTTCCATACAACTTCCTTATTATATTAATAATATTGGTTTTTGTCAATTTATAAAACAATATTTTTTATAGAAAAGCTTTTATAATTACAAATATTATTAATACCCATATAAGAATAATTGGTATTGCATAATACCATTTTTTAGGCTTACCATTTTCCCAAAGGTTTTCTGATTTTTCACGACACCTTTCCATTACCTCGTCAGGTATTAATGCTATTGTCCACATAACTAATACTGGCAATATAATAATATCATCCAAATAACCTAGAACTGGTATAAAGTCTGGTATTAGATCAATAGGTGATAATGCATATACTACAGTTATGCCAGCTAGTATCTTAGCAAAAATAGGAGTATCTTTTTCCTTTAGTGCTATAAAAATAGCTGGTATATCTGTTTTTAATTTCTTTGCTCTATCCTTAAGACTCATTATCTTTCTCCTTAGAATTATGTTCTAATTCAATATTTCTTACAGATGAAAGGGACCATGTAATAACTGATAACACAAGTACTGCTATACCAGTAATTACAAACCATGCCATTACTCCTGTTTTATCTGCGAATAGCCCTGAAATCATTAAACCTACTGGCATAGCAAATCCTGTAATACTTCCATATATTCCATACACTCTTCCAAGATATTCAGGTGCAATACGTTCTTGAAATAGTGCCATCTCAGGCCCTGTATAAAATGGTGATGATATTCCCATAAATACACATATAATTGCGAATAATATAAATCCGTTAACTGGTAAAAGACCTGTAATTAATATCATAACCCCCATTAACACTAACGCACCCACCATACTAATAGCTCTGTTTTTAAAACCACCCCATATACCAAGTAATATCCCACCTAAAACCATACCTATTGAAAATGTAATTTCAGCAATGGCAGCATGTGTTGTTGTTCCTCCAAAATAGTCTATACTTACAAGGGGAAATAATGCATTAATTGGAGAATATAAAATCATAAATATTGTACCTATCCAAAGCAATGCAAAAAGCCCTTTATTTTTCTTAAGAATATCATATCCTTCTTTCATTTCATGTAATATATGTCTTTGTTCATTATTTATTACTCTCTTAGGATTAGGGATTTTTATTATTGCCACTGTAAGAGATGCAACAATTGCTCCTATAACGTCTATCATTACTAGACCACTAATACTCCATATTGGATATAACACACCTGCAATTGCTGCTCCACCAATATATCCTAGCATTTGAAATGACTGTATCATTCCTGCACATTTTGTAAGCATTTCCTCTGGCACAAGCATAGGTGTAATTGCACTAATTGCTGGAGAGTGAAAAGCTGTTCCTATACTTCTTAGAAATAGCACTACTAATATAAGCCATACTGGCAACTCACCAAATAATGCATATATGGCTAGTATAAGACTAATAAATGCAATAAACATATCAGCACATATAATTACTACTTTTCTACTTAGCCTATCTACCCAGACACCAGCAAATGCACTCAAAAGTGCTGTTGGTAGAAATCCTGCTATTGATGCTATTGATAATATAGCTGCTGATTTTGTAGTGGCAGTTAAGTGCCATATTAGAGCCATTTGTAAAATTGCACTAGTTAAAACTGATACTGCTTGTCCTGTCCATATGGTGTAAAATTTGTATTTCCAATTATTCATTCTATTATTCCTTCCTTGATTCTATACACTTACATTTAATATATCTAATACCCCTCAATCTCAAATGCTACATACTCACCATCAAAATGATAACCTAATTTTTCAGCTAATGCCAACGACCATTTATTCTGAGCATCCCAACTTGCATATATGCCCCGTTCCATACATTCTAATATAAGTTTTGCTCCACATACAGATGCAAAACCTTGTCTCCTATACTCTTCTTTCGTCTGAATCTCAACTTCAATTCCATTTTCATATGCTGAATAAGATGAAGCACCTGAAATAGGTTCACCATCTTTCATAACAGCTACACCTAAGCCTAGCTCCTTGTACATTTCATACTCTGGATATTGATGTACCAAATCAATAGTCCAATCATTAGCCATGCAATAGTTATATATATCCTCATCTATTAATTGCATTGAATATGATGGATTCAATGTATCTACAATTCCTTGTAAATATTCTTTATCAAATATGCCCTCTTCTTTTTTAGTGGCATAACGAGTTACTTTTCTAGATTTTTCCCCATAAGTTTCTGAAATCACTTCTTCCCAATCTCTATTTAAAGGCACCATAATTATAAAATCTCTATCACATTCTTCTGGTTTATATAAACACAATTCTTTATTCAATTTTCCTGCCATATAACAGAAGTCTCCAAGAATAGCCATAGCTGATTCAGGATTTTCTTCATTATCTACATATATGCTTCCCATTACCCCTTGAAGACAAGACCATATTAATGTTTCCTGCCAATCACCAAATATGTTGGCTACTTTAGTTGTATCATATATTCTAGTTATCATACTATCAATCCTCTTTAAATATATCCATTACTGATATTCTAATCTTACTCTTCTTTAGTTATATTAATTTATAATAAAATGGAATTATATCCTCATAAGTTCCATCTTTAAGTAAGAATCCATTTGGAATTGTTCCAAGTCTTACAAATCCTAATTTCTCATATAATTTAATTGCTTTGTAATTAGTCTTAACAACTGCATTAAATTGCAATATCTTGAATCCAAGCTCTACTGATTTACTTATAGAATGTTTTACTAATTGTTCTCCTATATTAAGTCCTCTTGATGATGAAGCTACAGCATAACTTGCATTTGATATATGTCCACAACGCCCTATATTATTAGGGTGCAATATATATATTCCGTATATTTCCCCTGTGTCTACATCTTCAGCGACTCCTGTAAATGATTGTGACGAGAAAAATTCATTTCCACTATCTACTGTTAATCTATCTATTTGTGGAAATGCTTGCCCTTCATCTACTACCTCATTCCATATATCAATCATTTGACTTATATCATTTTTCTCATATTGCCTTATTACTATATTCATTGCGCCTCCAAAGATATTACCTAGTCTTACATTATAACACTTTATTAATTTATGTAAAATAATAATACTTTTAATTAATGGATATTTTATATTTTTACTTGCATTAAAATAGAGGGTTATCTCATGTTACCAACTTGAGAATAACCCTCTATACCACATATATAGGAATAAAATCACATTTATTTTTTCTTCTTATCTAATACTACAACTCCTGCCATTCCAGACACGATTGTAATTACAAGCATACCTGTTAACGGTAAACTGTCTCCTGTACTAGGCGACTTATCTCTTTTTTCTGATACTGTAAACGACACTGTAAAACTTGTTTCAACATTATTACTACCACTTACGGTTACTATAGCATTATATGTTCCCACTGCAAGACCTGTATCTGGTGTTACTGTAAATGTATCGGAACCATCTGCTACAATAGTACCAAGCGTTGTTTTGCTTAACACGAAACTGTTTGCATTGGCTCCACCAAGTGTTACCACTATACCTGTCACATCACTGTCACCCGTACCCACTATTGTAACTGTCTTTGGAGGTTGTGCACCATAACCATATTCCGCTTTTGCAAAGGTATGGGTGCCACCTGCAACATCATTAGAAATTGTATATGTTCTTGTAGCTCCTGCTTCAATAGTTACACTAGCATTATCACTGATGTTTTTGTATCCATTTGCCATATCACTGTATTCATTGTATCCCACTGCCTTATATCTTATGTTATAGGTTCCTGGCGCAAGACCAGTAATACTTATTTCACCTGTTGAAACTGCCGTGTAAGTTTGATCTGTAGATAACTTGTATTCCATTGTGTCATCTACTCCTGTAATCTGACCGTCGCATTCTCCATTAAATGTTTCATTTATTCCAATTAAACCTACAGGTGCATCATGAATAGCATATATTACATAAGACCAAAGTCGATAATCATCTGGTCCCATATAGGTCAGTTCTTCAATTGACACCCATGCTTTACTAGGAATAGGTTCATCAATCATACCAGTACCTATAATATTATTTACTGTTACCTCCCTATCTAACAAAGGTCCTGAAGGTCTATTAAAACTCATATCACACTGAAAATCAGAAGGTGCGAATGGTATAGGGTTTCTCATCACACAATAATAGTATTGTCCACCCTCAACTGTTGGTGCCGGTGGTGTTGCTATAGTAACTGATTTCTTCCCGTCAGTCACTTGTGTTGTCACTGTAATATCAATATCACTGGTGGGTGCTGCTGATACCTCTGTTGTTTTCAAAAATAAAACCCCCATAATTGTTAACATTATAAATATTGCCTTCTTACCTATCCTCATTTTCCATCTCCATTTCATTGTAATTAGTATTGTTTCTAAATATATTACGTCCATTTATAATCAAACTATCCACAAGAAATTTTATCATGAAATAAGCTAATTTTACAACTTTATTTTAATAGCTTTTATACTAAAATAACATTACTTTTTAAGGCAATATTCAAATGTTATTTCTATTGTTTCTATATGACCTAGTGTAGTATTGTCTACAAGTATAGGTGTAACATAGTTAGTATTTCCATCTGCTGTACGTGCTTCTGGTGGTACAGATGTTACCCATTCATTGTATATATTTACTCTTGTACATTTACCATCATCACTAGTTGTATATGGTTTTCCTTTTAGTGCTTGCTTTTCACCATTTATTAAAATCTCTTTTATAACTATTGAATATTCTGGATATAACTGTTCTCCATTTGCGATTGCTAAGGCACAGAATACTGTACTATCTGCAAACCCTTCACCCGTTCCTGTAAAATCAAGACTTACTGTATAAGTTCCTTCACCAGTTATTTCTACATCAGTTGCCTCTACTCCACCTGTCTTTGCTGTAGGATTATATTCATCACCAACGCTATAAATAGTATTCCAATCATTACTGTTAAACATAATCCATGCAACTGATTCATCATCGCCTATACGACTTTCCTCTTCTATAACTTTTGCGACAGCTACTGCTTCTTCTATGGATGCCTTAGCATTAGCTCTAATATCTTCTTCAGTAATGTCATTTTGCTCACTAAAACTTCTACTCTTAAACATCTCTGCTACTGCCTCATCGGAAAATGATAAATCTGTTCTTATGTAGTGACTACTACAATCCCAAAACATCGGGCAATAACCGTATAAATCACAATTATCTAGGAAATTATTTATAAAATCACAAGTATTATCCTTAACTGAATTATCTTTATTAAGTGCTACTGAATATTCTCCAAACACAACACCATAGCCTTGCTCTGTAAATTTAGTCATCTTTGCTAACAATTCATTTTGCTCTTCATAATCTCTACTGGTACCCCATGTAGATAAACTTTCACTACCACAATATCCAAATGGATTATAATAATGGACTGATATTAATAACTTATCATTAGCTGTATCTTCTGGCATAACAAAACGATCATCACAAGTATATTCTATATCTGTATTGTAACCAGCTATTAATAGAAATCTATCCTTATTATTGCCACCTGTACCCCTTACTGTATTAACAAATGTTTGATTAATTTTATTAGTCATCTCATAGCATTCATCTTCCGAAAGGCTTCCTGAATCAGGACACAAATCAAGGTCATTAAGTCTGTTTCCTAATTCTTCATTTGCTGATTCAAATATAAGCTGATTTGAATAGTCTTTATATTTCTCACTAATCTGAGTCCACATAGAAATATACATATCCATTGCTTTTTCTCTTGTTTCTTCATTAGCTGAGCCAAACATACCCCACCAACCACCATCCCAATGGTCATTAATTATTACATACATGTCTTCATTCAATGCGTAGTTAATAATCTCATCAACTCGATTAAGATAGCCTTCATTGATTGTATAATCTCCACTTTCAAAATCCATAGCATTAGTCCAAGCAACAGGAATTCTTATAGAATCAAATCCTGATTTCTTCATACCCGTGATAATTTCTTGTGTAGTGATTGGTTGGCCCCAGTAAGTTTCATAACTTGATACATCTGCCTCTACACCTAAATCAACATGTCCATATGCCTCCATAGTATTTCCTAGATTAGTACCATTTCCCATAAGCCTTGTTAACTCAATAGACGTTATATTCTCATTTTTCTTATCATTACTACAACCACTCAATACTCCAATTAAAAATACTGTCATAACAATTAAATAAATAACCTTGAATTGCTTCATATATCAATCTCCTTTGGCAATATAATCTTAGTTATATATTAATCTATACGACAGTATTAAAATACATTATTTTTACTAGTATTTATACTAAAAAAATTTCATAATTTAGGTTTTTCAGGCATATAGCCAAACGATATTCCTACGCTTTCTTAAATACTGCTGTAACCTTCATTGACTCATTTTCCCTATGCGCATATATATCCCCCGCCATCTTAGTCATAAGTTGACGACATATATATAGACCTAGCCCACTTCCTCCATTGCTACCTACATTTGAGCCCCTCCAAAAACTATCAAATATATGTGGCATCTCATTTTGTGGAAGTGTACATCCACTATTAGATATTGTTATTAATCTACAATCTTCTTCGTCTGCAAAGCTTATCTCAATATTATGTCCGTTGCCATACTTAATTGCATTTTCAACTAGGTTTTGTATTACCTCTATACTACGTTCTATATCTCCAACAAGTATGCAATCTGAATATGATTCAACATTAAAATCAATCTTAAGCAGTTCTAATTTTTCACTATAAAATACATTAATTCTATTCATCATCTCAGATAAATAAAACTCACTATTCTCAACTTCAATATTTAAGAAGTCCTCACTAGAAGCCTTAATAATCTGTGAAACAAATTGCTCTATTTCGTCTGCCTTTGCATTTATATTCTCTGCTATTTCATGTTGCTTTTCTTCACTATTATATAAGTTCTTTGATAGTGCTTTTGAGTATAGCTTAATTGCAGATAGTGGAGTTTTTATATCATGAGATATAGATAATATAAGAGTCTTCTTCTCTTTTTGAAGTTCAAGTTCCTTACTCTTACTCTCTTCTATATTCTCTCTTAAAATATCCATTCCCCAAATAAATTTACCGAAAAATCTGCTTTTATTCTCTTTAAGAGGAACTGTAAGATTTCCTTTGGATAACTCATAGGGTACATCACTTAATGTATGAAAGGGTTTTAATATACTAAACCTTATAAACAGCATAACAATCATAATCACTATAGCCATAATAATAATTGTAATATTAACTGACCATATCATACTTTTTTTATAAGTATCACCGTCTGATAAATAATCAAATCTATAAAGTCGTCCATCTATTTCTCTTATAAAATAATCTGTATCTCTTCCTTCATAAAATGAAGTATCTCCTGAAAATTTCTCTACATTTATTACCTGACTATAATCCGATAAATCTAAGTTACTATAGCCATTATCTTCTATGTCAAGTGCAATGCGATTTATTTCAACACGATAAAGCCTCCCACTATTGTCAGAGGCCCTATACATATATATATTTGTTATTGTAAATATAATAATTATAATACCCATTAGTAAAATAACTATTTTGTTAAATGCTTTCATATTTCACCTATTCAAATCTGTATCCAACGCCCCATACAGTTATTATTCTTGTGGGGTTCTTAGTATCTTCTTCTATCTTTTCCCTTAACCATTTTATATGAACTGTTAAGGTCTGTGGCTCACTAAAACTATCAAAGCCCCATATTTTATTAAACAGCATATCTTTATTCAATACCTTGCCCTTATTTTCCATTAATAGCAGAAGTAAATCAAACTCTTTTGCTGTCATAATAAGTTCTAGGTTATCTCTATAAACCTGCCTGCTTACCTTATCAATTCTTAGATTGCCCTCTGTAATAACATCCGTTTCATATCTTCTCTTAAATATTCCACTTATCTTAGCAAGAAGTATATCAATATCATAGGGTTTCTCGATATAATCATCGGCACCTAACATAAGTCCATTAAGTTTATCTTCTTTCTCCATCTTAGCACTTACTACTATAATAGGCACATTACTATTTTCACGTAATTTCTTACATACAGCAAATCCATCCATATTAGGTAGCATAATATCTAATACTACTAGTTTTGCACCATGTTTTTCAAAGTAAGATATGCCATCTTCCCCATTCAAACAAATCTCTACTGTATAATTTTGCGTTATAAGAAAGTCACGTAATAATTCCGCAAGTTCTACATTATCTTCAACTATTAATATATCTGTCATAGTGAATTACCATCCCATCTCCATAAGCCAATTATTCAAAGAACGCTCTCTATCTCTAAGAGTTGATTCTTCTGAATATCTTTCTAAATTATACTCTCCTTTTATATTTCCATCAACTATATACATTACCTTTCCACATTTTGCAGCAACCTTTACATCATGTGTTACAAGCATAATAGTTGTACCCTCATTATTAATTTTACAAAGTTCTGCCATTACTTCATCTGATGATGCTCTATTTAATGCACCTGTTGGCTCATCTGCAAATATCATCTTTGGATGATTAATCATACTTCTGCATATACAAGCACGTTGCAATTGTCCACCAGAAACCTCATTTATATCATTATCTGCCACATCAATTATTCCAAGCTTGCGCATTAGATCCTGTCCGTATTGTATCTTATCTTTCTTAGGTACATTATTAGCTTTAGATTGAATTGACGGTAAAATAATATTATCAAATACAGAAAGATTCTTAAGCATATACATTTGCTGAAATATGAATCCCATCTCATCCAGTCTTACATTTGCAAGCTCTTTTTGATTAAGTTTAATTATATTCTTATCACAAAATTTAACTTCTCCTGCTGTAATTCCATCCATTCCAGAAACAGTATATAGAAGTGTAGATTTACCTGAACCCGATGGTCCCATAACTGCAACCATTTCACCTTCATTAATATTAAAGTTCACATTTTTTAATACATTATTCTGATTCTTATTTACTATATATGTTTTACACAAATTCTTTACTTCAAGCACATTTTTCATAATCATTCTCCTCTACTCTATATTACTTGTCTCTGATGCAGAAATCTTTCTTACTTGCCATGCTGTAATATAGCTAGCTGTAATTGTTACTGCAAATACTAACAATGGATATAGTACATATACTTCTAATTCTCTAACATCAAATTCTATTGAACTAGCACCGAACATTTTAAATATTGCTCCTATTGATACTTGCCCTAATGGTTTTGATAAAATTGCTCCTAGCACAGTAGATATTACAAGTATTATTCCTATACGCATTGTCTGCCATAAAACAATTGTATTATTGTTAAATCCTATAGCCTTTAACATTCCTATCTCACCTTTTTCCTTTGTTATAAATGATTTAACCATAAGTACTGTAACTAATCCATTTATACAAAGTACAACCAGAATAATCATATGTATCAAATCATCAATATTTATGTCTAATACACTATGTACATATTCTGTTGCATTATTAACTTCCTTATCTTCAAATAAATCCTTAATCCTTTCGTATCTATCTAATATCTCTACATCACTAGGATTATCTGTATATCTAATTTGTGTTCCCATCATTCCCATGGCATTTGCATAATCAAGTTCTAACGTATTATTAAATCTAATTCCCTCTCCATTATTCATCATTGATTGGAATATGGCCGTTACAATAAAACTCCTCTCTTCATTACCTATTAATATATTAACTGTGTCTCCAATTTCTGCATTAATTTGCTCAGCAATAATATAGGTTATAGCCACTTCATTGTCCTTTTGTGGTGGAATTCCAGTTATATAGGTGTAATTATCAGGGGTAATGTTTATCCCTTGATGCGATACTGAATTAGTACTCTTTTCATTATGTGAAATACTATATCTAAGCATAACTTCGCAAAACACCTCTGCATCTTCTATACCAATATCCTCAAGCTTATTTTTAGTTTCAGTAAGTTCTGCAACTATTGCTTCTTTTTCTATAAAATTTATTTCTGAATTACCTGTTATAAAAACATCACTATATGTCATACAAAACCAAGGTAATAACTTTTCACTTTTCAATGTATTAGCTGCATTTACAGGTATAATTATTAATATAATTCCTATAGTAAATGTAATTATTAATACACTAAATCTTTTTAGATTACTTAATATATCATTAGTTGCTAAAAACATTATTGGTTTCATAGAACTCTTACTTAACTTCAACATGCCTTTTCTGCTATATCGTTCACCCTTTGAACCGTTTCTAATTGCTTCAACAGGAGTAAACTTATTAAGCTTCTTAGTTGCAAAATAACAAAATGACATAATTACTCCTATTACCAATATAGTACATAAAATATTTACTATATAACTACTTGTAGTATCCATAACCATGTTTTCTGATACTTCTGACAACAACATTTTTCCAAAAGGTATTCCACAAAACAGGCCTATAACTGCTCCTATTATAGCGACAGAAAAATATTTAATACAGTAAAGTAATCGTATTCTACTATTTTTAATACCAATGGCTTTCATTACACCTACCTCTCTAAATTCTTCATCAAGAGTAAACATAATAGTAAATCTTAGAATTACTATTGATATTAAAATTAAACATATACTTACAACAAGCATTACACCTGATTTAACCATATCCACTATATATAGTAAGTTTATTACAGATTTATTTATATACATTAAAGGCGATAATCCTAGTTTATTATATTCATTATCAAATCCTTCTAAATCATCTATATTTATTAAGTAGTTCAATATATATGTATTATCTGATTCATCACATACCTTATTATAATCATTCTCACTAATCATAAATGTCTGCATTCCCATCATTGGCGAACCATATAATATGTTCTTTACTCCTCCAGCTACTGTAAAAGTGGTATCATATACTTTAACCGTATCTCCAACATTTAGATTCCATGCATTAAGGTGATAATTTGAGATATAGATCTCTCCATCATTAACTTTCTCAATTACAGAATTATCAGAATTAAAAATCTTAAATCCTAGTAAATCTGGCGTCGCAATTCCTATAGCATTTGAATATTCGCAAGGCTTTCCATTAATCAAAATATTCTTTTTTGTTGTAAGTAATATCTTACTGCAAAAATAATCTGATACTATATCTGTGTTTTCAAGAAGATTATCCATAGATTTTTCAGTTTCATCATTTTCATAAAATAATACTATTAAATCTGACACCTCTGACTTTTCAGTATACGTATCTACTGCACCAGTAATAGCTAGCAGATTATTAACACTACTTGAAATAAATGCCGACGCCATAATAATAAATATTAGTAAAATAATATTCATTGTCTTTTTTCGTTTAAGGTCTCTTTTCAAAATATTTATATACATTTTCATACTCCTTTTCTTAGTTTAAAAATAATATAACAAAGCAATTATTAAATAAACCTTAAATAACTAAAAGTTTTTGCAAAATTTTAAAACCCCAATCCAATTTAATGATTGAGGTTCTAAACAACTTATATTAAATTAATTCAATAATGTACAGTAAAACATATTGTTAATATTTTAATATATTCATATTTTTAATTCTATAATATCCTATTGCCACAATAAATATTTGTAATATAAACATACATATCAAACCAATAATAGATGGCATACCATTCTCTGAATAATACTCACTTCTAACTAACATAGAATAATGCCCTAACATAAGATGACTTGGTAAGTATACACATAAAATGCAATATACTATAGCTATCATATACGCATATAAAGGCTGAACATAAAAGGTTAATACCATTTGAAATAAACACATTGTCAATGTCGTCATAAACGGTAGTAAAATACATATAGTTATAATCTGAAACTCAGTTATTACCTCACCATTCATTAATCCTAATGTCATTACATCTTGAAATCCCCATAAGGAAATATCAAATGTTCCACTTTTAAAAATTATAAATATACCTACAATAGCAGCAATTACAATATAATAAATAACAACAGATATTAAACACCATATTACTTTAGAAAACCACCAATACTTTCTTGAGCCACTTTTTATTATCATTTGCTGTCCAAAACCCGTTAATTCATTTCTGGCATAATAGCCAACTAAAAATGCTGGTATAATTTGTAGTACCAACCACATAATTGGTATAATAAATGTTGAATCTGCTGAAAAATAGTAGAATTCAATCCCTGAAAATAAGTATCCATAACAATCAAAAAAACTATACTCACTAAATGCCATATTACTAAACTCTAACACTCCCCAAAGTGCAGTTAGTCCTGCAAAGAAATATATAACTATCTGTTTTAATAGTCCATATTTTATATCATATAATAATAATGTACCCTTTTTCATATTTATCACTTTCCCCATTATGACATATGTATCTGGCCTGCCTGCATAGTATATATTTCATCAGCTAGATATTCTAGCTCCTCTCTATCATGGCAAGCAACAATTATAATTTTCCCTTTTTTCTTTAATTCTAATAAAAGGCTACGAACCATTTCTATTCCCTGAGGATCTAAAGCATTAATGGGTTCATCTAGAACTATAATATCTGGTTCCCCTAGAACTGCTGCTGCTACACCTAATCTTTGTTTCATTCCCAACGAATACTTTCGATATTTTCTTTTATCAGAAGCAAATAATCCTACACCCTCTAAGGCTTCATTAATTATTTGATTCTTATTTTCTTTATTATCAGTAATTAAACTTGCTATTAATTCTAAATTGTCATATCCAGTAAGGCCTGATAAAAAGGCAGGATTTTCAATTAACACTCCAACACTTCTAGGAAATGATATATCCTCATATAGCTTTTCTTCACCAATATAAATCTCTCCAGAAGTTGGCTTCATTAATCCTGAAATAGCTCTTAATAACATTGTCTTTCCACTTCCGTTTTTGCCTTGTAATCCATAAATTTTATTTTCTTTAAATTCTATATTAATATCCTTAAGAATATATATTGTTCCGATTTTCTTACATACATTTTTTATACTAATCATATTTATCAATCCTTATCTATATTTAATTTTATATAATATTGACTTTTATCGTTTTTATCTAATCCATCCACTACTATCATAATTATCATTAATATTGTTTTCTAATTTATTTAATCTAATACCAGTCTTTGTTGGATAAGTTTCCAATACAACTATATACTCAAGCTCTGCTCGTCTTTCCCATTCTTTATTTACAAACTCACTATTATATAATATATATATAACCTTATAATTACATTCCTCTCCCTTTTTCAAATTAATATAAGGGACTTGCTTATTTAAATCAGATATAAAATCTACTGGCATTCCATTAAAAAATGCATCTTGCATTATGGTAAGACTATTAATTTCTAATCTCATATCAGAATCATCTTCTTTTTCTATATGTAAATCCATAGCAATAATACTTTGTTTATCATCCACCTTATAATAATTATGATACCCCTCATACTCTTCAGAATTTTCTAAGTTATTAAAATAATCATCATAATTCCATATATTAGCCTTATCAATACTAATTCTATATCCATTGTAATATAAATTTTCACTCATATTCACAATATCTTCACTCACACTAAATTTATTATTCACTGTAATGACTCTCCACACACCTAATCCAATAAGTAATATTACAACAAATAATATAATACAAGTAATTACTTTTCGCTTCACTGTTAATACCCCCATAATCTATACTATTTTTTGTTTACTTAATCCAAATGTCGAAATTATAAATGTGCATACAAGCATTACTCCAAATACCCCAAATACCTTAGCAGGCGTTGATATATATATCTGGGTAGGAATTAAAAATGCATGAGGTACATAAGAAATAAGATTATATGTTCCCCTAAGTAAATAATAACTAAATATATTTAGTAGGAAAGGAAATAATGATGCTATAAAAATATTTTTTGATATAGTACTTACACATATGGCTAATACCCCAAATATTCCTGAATATATAAAAGTTAGTAATGTATATAACATAGCATATATAAATGGCACATTATAATAAAATTCTTTCCACATAGATGTATTCATAATAGCTGTTTGTAGCATCAACGGATTCTGTGGTAAATTAGGTAAATACATTGAACAAATTATCCAACTAAGAATTAGTGGAAATGCTCCAACAACTCCTCCACTTATAAATGCAACAATATACTTTGCAGATAAATATTTGAATCTATTTACCCTTGTATATATATTTTTTAAATACCCTCTTCTGTATTCTGTATAAAAAGAAGTTCCATACGGAATAACTGCAAGTATTGGCAAAATTGTATAAAATAATTGTAAAAATACTGATGCATAGTCTCCACCTATCCAACCTTGAATTAGAACTGTTGGATATATCATACCACTATATTTTCCACCTTCCATTGCCATATTATAATTTGATAAATCACCTAAATAACTATTATTATAGAAATTAATTGATTGTAAAATTATAATTATACATCCAACTATAATAGGCACTATATAACTCCGTATCTTTAACATTTTTCTAAACTCTAATTTAATTAATTTAAGCATTTTAGTCTCACCTCTCACAAGTTATTGCTTAGCTTCTCTTATTTTTATTGAATAGGTGTCGCCATAATGACAACACCTACAATAATTTCAATAATACTTATTTAAGTATAGTATATAGCCCATAACTATCTGGGCTCCACTTTCCTGATGCAATACCGCTTCCTGCATTTGAACGAATTTTAACCCTAGCAAGTGCAAATCCATTCTCTTTTACATAATTTGTCAAGCTATATTGTTTTGTTGAACTCAACAAATATGTATGTTGTGTTCCTACGTTATTTGATCCACATTCAAATTCTCCACCAGCTTGAACATATAATCCATAAACTTTTGCATTTAAAGCTGATAGGTTTGATGTTTTACTTGACCAATATACATATATATAGCTATAATCGTCTTTTATTCTTGTACCTATTGATTTATAAGAAGAATCTGATGTACTTAATGTAGCTGTCCAATCTGAATCAAGTGTGCTTGCATTACTATAAGTATTTACAACACCCATTCCTGTAATAACTATCATAATTGCAATTATTCCGCTAAAAATTCTTTGTTTCATATTGTAAATCTCCTCTCAATTTTGTTTTTTAATATCTTTTCTCTTATCGAATTATCTGATATAATAAATGTGCAATTTGTACTAGGCGCTCTTTTATTTTTATTTTCCTATTTATTTTAATAAAAGAGCGCCTTTTTATTTTCTAACCATTTCTTATCCCCCTTTATGTAAAATATTTATATCACTTGAAAACACAAATAATATCTAATTAATTACTGTATATTCATTAATACTATCTCTTTTTTCTATCGTACCTATTGTTTTATAAGAAGAATCTGTTTCACTTAACATACATGACCAAGCTATATCAGTTGTATTTGCTAGGTTGCTATAATTACCTACTACAACTACATTTGTCTTTTATTAATAATATTCTCATTTTTTCTAGCAGTCAAGGCTTTTGTAAATTAATGTAATTATTCATATATTTTGATGTAACTTTTCTTATATCGACATTAAAATCGGTTAATCAACATAAAAAACTCAACCCTTAAACAAGGATTGAGTAAAATTGAATTACTATATTTTCTGTAACTTTTCTGCTTACTTTCACTCTTCACAGAACGGTAATATAATATCTGGATTATTTTCCATTGGAATTAATATATATAAGTTATTTGCACTATACACAAAATCTGCAGTATAAGTCATATCTTCCATATGTGCATCCAATAATATATAATAATAATCACTATAATCATCTATTTCTACATTTAATTTTTCTATATCACAGGTTCTTCCTATATAGAAAGACTGCCTTGTATCTGTATTTGTAAATCTTCTTAAATATTCTTGATCACTACTATCTTCTATAAACAGATTATTTCCCAATTTGCTTAAATATTCTTTAATAAATCTATCATATTCTTCTTTAGTACCATCAATAGAAGTAATAGTATCTGGTCGATGGGGTTGTATCTGTGTTTCATATACAGACGCATAATAGCTATCAAATTCAATATTAATATATAGTAAATCTGATAATTTAACAATGTCTATGTCTTGACTATCAATCACATCTTGAAGAGTACCTTCTCTTACATCCTCATCTGTAACATTATATATATCTGTAAGTAACTCTGGTGTTACTTTTTGAAGTTCACCCTTAGTCTGAAGTACTTCTACTCCTAAAATTTTATTATACTTGCCTATAAAAACATCCCAATCCTCTGGAAATATATCATAGCCCCTCCTAAACAGATAAACTTCTTCTCCCTCTTCATCGTAATATCTAAAATGTATATTATATGAAATATTTTCTCCCTTTTCTACTTCTTCTGGTAGAGAAGATATATAATCAACAAGATAATTTAAATCTTCTTCTGAAATATTACGATTTTCTTCTTTGAAATTAAAATTCTCCAGTTTAGGAGTTACCTCTCCATTAGTGTATTCCTCAAATCTATAATAATAATAGGGGTATTTAACATGATATATATGCTCCGAATTCTTAATAGCTGAATATACTTCTAAAGAACTTATAGTTAGTTCATGTATCTTATCCTTCTTACCTATACAACCTGTTGCCATTAACATAATTATCAGTGTTAATATTATCACTTTTAATCTTTTCCCCATATTATTATCCCCTTAATAAATATAATTTCTTTCTTTTAACATTAAAAAAGCCCACCCTATACGGGTGGGACTTTTTTAATGCCGGCGACCGGAATCGAACCGGTACGGGAGATTAGTCCCGCAGGATTTTAAGTCCTGTGCGTCTGCCAGTTCCGCCACGCCGGCATTTGAATTGACGAAAAAACTTCGTCTTGTAGCATTCTCTGCTGGGTCGTTTTCTAGGCTCACTTTGTTCGCCAAGTGCAACGACATAGCTACGACTAGATTCACACTTCGCTACGCTTGTGCTCATCAAGTTCTCTGCTAATGGATGGAGAAGGATTCGAACCTTCGAAGTCGTAGACAACAGATTTACAGTCTGCCCCCTTTGGCCGCTCGGGAACCCATCCATGTATTGCTCACAATTAAGAATTATAATTCATTTCAACCCTAATTGCAAGCAGTTTTTTATATTTCTGCTCTTAAAATTGTTGCAGATATTTTTGATACATTTATATTTAGTGTATTGTTAAATACTTCATACCTTTTAGGTTCCAAAAAGTACCCTTCTTCTGTTGTAAGCATAAGCTGTGTTAACACAGTGCCATCTGGTATTCCTATATTAGAAACTCTTAATTGTAGATTTACCTCTTCATAATTATTATTAAGAATAACTATAAATTTCTCTGTGTCTGTAAATCTTCCATATGCAATTACCTTATGTTGACCATATACAAATTGCACTGAACCTCTCATCAGAGCCTCATATGATTTATGAATTTTAATCATATCCTTATGAAATGCTATTAGTTCCATATCTTCATTTCCCCAAGGATAAGTTCTTCTATTATCTGGATCAGTCCATCCACATAGACCTGCTTCATCACCATAATAAATAGTTGGTGCTCCTGGCCATGTCATCTGGAATGCTACTGCTTGTCTAAATACACCTTTATTTACATTTTCATTAGCTGCTTGTGGTCCTAATGTATGAGTTCTACCAACACGTCTATTAGTTCTTGTTAAAAATCGTGAATGATCATGATTAGATAATTCATTCATTGCAACCTCCAAAGACTGTTGATGGAATCTTGACATATGATGTTTCATTGCTCCCACAAATGAATCTGCATTACCTAATAAATCACCTCTAAATTCATCACTATGCTTTTCTACACCTGTTAAAAACCATGTTATAGGTTCCATAAAGGCATCATAGTTCATAACTGTATCCCATTGATCACCATGCAACCAACTTTCTGGATCTCCATAATGTTCTGCTAATATAATAGCTTCTGGATTAGCCTCTTTAACAACATCTCTAAAATCACGCCAAAAACTATGATTAAAATCTGCTGAATGACCTAGGTCAGCAGCAACATCTAATCTCCAACCATCTGCATTAAATGGTGGCGATACCCATTTCTTAGCAACATTTAAAATATATGCGTATAAACTTGGTGAATCCTCATAATTAAGTTTTGGCAAAGTATCATGTCCCCACCAACCATCATATGAGCTATTATAAGGCCATTCATAATCTCTATAGAAATGAAAGAAGCTTCTATATGGACTCTCTGCTGATGGATAAGCTCCCTTATCATAGCCTTCTTGATTCTCATAGATACATTCTTTATCTAACCACTTATTAAATGAACCACAATGATTGAATACACCATCTAGAATAATCTTCATTCCCCTCTTGTGTACTTCCTCTACCAATTCAATAAAAAGTTGATTACTTGCTTCTAGGTTAACCTTATTTGTTACTCTGTCTATATATCTTGTAGAATCTTTATTGGTTACATTACCCTTCTCTAAACAGATTCCTTCATCATGAACAATACGTCCAAAATGAGGATCTATATAATCATAATCTTGTATATCATACTTGTGATTAGAAGGCGAAACAAATATAGGATTAAGGTATATTACATCTACACCCAAACCCTTTAAATAATCTAATTTGTCCATAACACCTTGAAGATCTCCACCGTAGAAAGAACGTACATCCATAGAATCAGGATATTTAGCCCAATCCGTTATTCTTCTAGTACCTTCACCAATATAACTATACTCATTATCAAGTACATCATTTGTAGCATCGCCATTGCAAAATCTATCAACATATATTTGATAAAATACTGCTCCTTTTGCCCATTCTGGTGTAGTAAATCCTGGTGTAATTTTAAAATTATAATCTGGATTAATATCCCCTGATACTCCAACCTTGTTATAATAACAAGTGGCTCTTCCAGCTACTATTTCAAAATAATACTCTATAATATCTTTATCAATTTTAGGAATTGTTGCTTCGTAATAATCAAACATCTTATCACTGCCAACTATTTGCATCTTATCCTTTACACCCCTATGAATAAGATATACAGCATCTACATTATCAATTCCTGCTCTAAATCTAATTCTAACATCATCACCTACCATTGGATCTGATGGTATTCTATAATATCGAGTGCCGTCACTAAATAGGGCACCCGTATTAAGTGCTGGTTTTGTATTAAATACGTAGCTTTGTATTTTTTCTATAACTGAAAAATTTCTAAATGATAAACTCATCCCTAATATACTCCCTGCATATTCTTCATTTAATAATTCTACCTTATATTCAATCATTAAACAAGGGATAAGAGTGAAAAAGATTATTTATAGACAGTAAAAAGGACAGCCATTCCGATCAGCTGCCCTTTTTGGAGAAGGTATTTTGTTACTTATGGGGTGTAGCAAAAAACTATATAATGTATTGGGGGGGTTACAATCATTATTATAGCAGATGTTCAAAAAAAGTGTTACCAAACTATAAGTTTTTTTTTGGACATTTTAAACATATTCAAACACTGTAACGTTCACTATTTGCCTCAATACTATCCCTTTTTATCTAAATTGCATATTTTATGTCGTAATACTATAATTTTTAACTAATCAAACAATCCTACTCGGCTATTATCTTCAAATAATGCCTCAAATTCTGCTCTATCAATTCTTTCTTTCTCTAATAAAAGTTTAGCACAGCTATGAAGAATACTGATATTTTCTTCTAGGACCTTTCTAGCATCTACATAACACTCATCAATAATTTTCTTAACTTCGCTATCGATCTTCTGTGCTACTGCTTCACTAACGCTTTTTCTATGTCCTATATCTCTTCCAAGGAAAGTTTCTTCTTCATTTTCTGTTTCATAGTTAATCATTCCTAGTTCATCTGACATACCAAACTTCTCAACCATTGCTCTAGCAGTTCTTGTTGCTTGCTTAATATCTTGAGATGCACCTGTTGTAATATCATCCATAATAATCTCTTCTGCAATACGTCCACCAAGAGAAACTTTAATATCTTGAAGCATCTTTCCTCTAGTGTAGTGAACATTATCATTCTCTGGTAATGGCATTGTATATCCAGCTGCACCTACGCCAGTAGGAATAATTGATACTGTATATACAGGGCCTACTCCATCTAATACATGGAATAATATTGCATGACCTGCTTCATGATAAGCTGTTATTTCTTTATCTTTCTCTGGTACCAGACGACTCTTCTTCTCTGTACCAATTCCGACTTTTATAAATGCTTTTTCAATATCATCTTTTACAATGAATTTTCTACTATCTTTTGCTGCAATAATTGCTGATTCATTCATAAGGTTCTCTAGGTCTGCACCTGAAAATCCTGCTGTTGTTCTTGCAATTTCTTGTAAGTCTATATCTTCACCCAGAGGTTTCTTTTTGGTATGAACGCCAAGAATCTCTCTTCTACCTTTTACGTCTGGTCTGCCAACATATACTTTCCTATCAAATCTTCCTGGTCTTAATATAGCTGGATCTAATATATCAACTCTATTAGTTGCTGCCATAACTATAATTCCAGAATTAACTCCAAATCCGTCCATTTCAACAAGTAATTGATTAAGAGTTTGTTCTCTTTCATCATGGCCACCACCAAGACCTGAACCTCTTCTTCTTGCTACTGCATCAATCTCATCTATAAAAATAATACATGGTGCGTTTTTCTTACCATCTTCAAATAAATCTCTAACACGAGATGCACCAACACCTACAAACATTTCAACAAAATCAGAACCTGATATACTGAAAAATGGCACTCCCGCTTCTCCAGCTATTGCTTTAGCAAGTAATGTCTTACCTGTTCCTGGAGGACCCTCTAATAAAATTCCCTTTGGAATTCTAGCGCCTAAATCCATATATTTAGATGGTGTTTTCAAGAAATCTACTATTTCTGATAACTCTTCTTTCTCCTCTTGCAATCCTGCAACATCTTTAAAAGTAGTCTTATTATCTGCATCTGACATCATCCTTGCTTTACTCTTTCCAAAGTTAGCCATCTTAGCATTACTACCACTATTTGCTGCATTTCTACCAAGCATAATCATAACTACAAGAATTCCAACAACACCTATAATAATATAAGGCATAAGTTGAACAAGTACACTAGGTCTCTTTACATCTGTTAAATATAATTCTGCTGATGTGTTAGTGTCATTATATATACTAACTATATCCTTAACATCTGATGTATAAAATTTGATTATCTTTCCATCACTATACTCAACGCCTACCGTTCCTGTTGGAACTTCCTCATTCTGTTGTATTGCAACACTTATTACTTTTCCGTCTTCTAAAAGATCGCTTTCTAAATCTTTATAAGTATAATTAGTTGTCTCATTAGCCAATTTTCTATCTGTTGCCCATACACAACCAATTACTATGGTAATGATCACTAGCCACATTACCAATCCACGTTTAATACTATTATCCATTATAAATATATACTCCCTTCAACTACTTTCTAACTACACCTACATATGGTAAGTTCCTATATTTTTGTGCAAAATCCAAACCATATCCTACAACAAATTCATCTGGTATAGTAAAACAACTTTGCTCAATCTTAACTTCAACTTCTCTTCTATCTGGCTTATCAAGAAGAGTTATTATTTGAAAACTTTCAGGACCTCTAGCTTCTAATACACCTCTTAATACTTTCAATGTATTACCACTATCAACTATGTCCTCTACTAAAATAACATGTTTTCCTTCTAATGGTTCATCTAAATCCTTAAGAATCTTTACTTCTCCACTAGAAGCTGTTCCTGCACCATAACTTGAAACAGACATAAAATCCATTGTTACAGGTACTGTTATATGTTGAGCTAATTCACACATAAAAAATATACTTCCCTTTAATACTCCTATTAGGTGTACTGTTTTTCCTGCGTATTCTTTACTAATCTTAGAACCTAATCTAGCTATTTTAGCTTTAATCTCTTCTTCTGTAATCATAACATCAATGTTTTGTGCCATATCAATTCTTCTCCTTTGTATTATATTCTATCTCTATAATAGTTCTTGTTGCTTCGTCAATCTTATATTCTTCACTTGCTCTAATTCCTAAAACCCATAAAACACTGTTTCCGTCTGCTATAACTAGTATATTTTTTCTCTCTAATGCTGGAATCTTATTATCAATAAACAATCTATTTAACTTCTTTTTATTTCCATCATTATTTATTATAATATAATCTTCATCTTTAAAATATCTAAAATGCAAATTAAATTTTATTTTATCATAATCAAAAGCTTTCGTATACTGTTTTTTAGGAATTTCATAATCTGAACTATATTCAAATTTTCTTATTTTTATGCAAGTATCTCCATTCCAATATTCTGTGCTATTGTCATCTAATACCATATCCCCTAATAATTCTTCTTCATTTTCAATATATAATAAAATATTAGTATATTGTTTTTTTGCAACTATTCCATAGGCTAGATTAACTTGCTTTCCTGCTTCCTTATCTAATAATTCCATTACACTCATCACATGAGCATTTGTAACATCCTTTGCCTTATTGGCAATTGATACTATTACTTTATATAATATCTTCTTCTGAATTAATTCTGGATGTTTGTTTAATTCCTCTACACTAATATAATGTTTACCCCTTTCAAAAGTAACTATATTAGAATATATATTATTAATTATATCATCAACATACTCTATATATTCCTTTGCAGTATTTGCAACTTGATTAATATGCTCCACTGCACCACTATTAATTTCTATCATTTGAGGCAAAATAATGTTTCTAATTTTATTTCTCGTATAATCATTTTCATTATTTGTCTTATCTATTTTATAAGAAATATTTTGTTCAACTAAATATTTCTCTATTTCTTCTCTACTTACATCTAGCAAAGGTCGAATTATATTTCCTCTTGCTAATGGCATTCCTGTAACACCTTGTAATCCACTTCCCCTAATTATATTAAATAATACTGTTTCAGCCAAATCATTTTTATGATGAGCTACAGCAACTTTTTCACAGCCCTTGTCTTTAGCCACCTTATTAAAACACTCATATCTATACTTTCTGCCTGCTTCTTCAGTAGATATGCCAAGACTACTAGCCATCTCTAATATATCTTGTCTAAAAGCAACTAATTCTATTCCTAGCTTACTGCACAGATTAACTACATATTCTTCATCTTGATTTGCATCATCACCTCTAAGCATATGGTTAATATGTACCCCTACTATTTTATCTGATCCATATAACTGACACAATATAACCAATAGGCATACTGAATCTGCTCCTCCAGATATGCCTACAACGATTTTTTCATCTTGTTTAATCATATTATTTTCATTTATATAGTTTCTTATCTTATCTAGCATTGGTTTTCTCCTAAAGTACTACAACCTGATATACCTATTTCTATACTATGAATATTACTATTTCGTTATAAAAATTGCAACTTTTACTTACCATGTATTCCCATAGCAATTACAGAAACATCATCTTTCATTTTATTTCCATTCATTTTCAAAAGATTATATACAATACCATCAACTAATTCTTGAGGATCATTAGTATCTAATCTAAGTATTAAATCTGCCATATACTGCTCTTTATCTTCAAAAATAATTCCATCAAGGGCCCCATCACTTACCATTACTACCATATCTCCATCAAATAACTTTTTAGTTGTAGTGTCTGTTTCTACATTTTCTAATATTCCTACTGGTAAGGAAGTTGATTTAATGGTTTCAATCCAATCCTGTCTTTTAATGAAAGTCGTAGCTGCTCCTAATTTTATAAACTCACACATACCTGAATACATATCCAATACGCACAAATCTAAAGTAGTAAATGCATTTCCCTCACTTCTAAAACTTACTATAGAATTAAGCATCTTTATGGCTAAATCTTTTTTAAATCCAGCTTCTAATAGTTGTTCAAGGGAGTCAACTACTGTTTCACTTTCTGCTGCTGCCAATGCACCGCTACCCATACCATCTGATAATAGCATCATCATCTGTCCATTAGATAATTCACGAAGGGAATAATTATCCCCTGATACATCTTCTCTATATTTAGCTATTTTTCTAGCACCAGTTAGTGCCCTAAAATTAGTATCTTCCTCAAAGGTAATAACACTATAATCTTTTCCTATTATATTTTTACTATACTCACAAACCCTAAAATTCTGATTTAAGATTCCTCCAATAATCCTTGCTGCCTCCTTAGAAGTCATAATCTTTCCCTTTATAGTTTTAGCAGTTAAAAACACCTGACTCTTTCCCTCTATATTGTTAATTACAACTATTTTCTTTACAGCAATATTGCGTTTCATAAACCGCTCTATAATTAATGCTTCTACATTCTTTTTAAGTTTTATTCTATCATCAATATTAATTGTAAATGAATCTATAATATCTCCTATTTGGCTTATTTGCCCCATAAATGCCTTTCTATTTTCCACAATAGAATTATTCATACTTTCTAAAGAATTAAGCATATTATAGCTATCTACAACTTGTCCATTTTCACTTACAAGGTTCATCTTAATTGTATTTGGTTGAAATATTTGTTCCATCCGCCTAAATCCATTTGCAAATTCTTTCAACCGCATTTTCGTTATATTATTAATTTCCTCTTGGAGATTTTCCATTGAATAATCTCTTTTTATTTCCCGCATTTTAATCATAAAATTACTAGGTGTTAATAAAAACAAGGCTATTGCTGAAATAATACTTCTTAAACTATCCACTTGTATTAAGCTTCCAAAGAAAGTAGTTCCCATAAATACAATTGCAATTACAACTGCTACGCTAGATAATATTCTCCCTAATTCACCTAACACACCACTTACAAGTCCTATTACAACAAATACTCCTACATATTCTGGCATTCCTGTCCTTATTGCCATTATTCCACCACAAATGGCGCTTACACAAGTTCCATAACTTGTCCCAAATCTATATCCTACATATAATACTCCATATAACATAACCATTTCTAATATTGTAAATGTATTGGCTATATATAAAGGTGTTCCAAATAATATAATAGACATAAAGCACAGCATACTTATTACATGTTCATTTTTAATATATGCTATATTAGGCTTTTCTTTAAGTGTTTCTATTGCCTTAGATAGTATAAATACAAATGAAAATACTACAACACCTTCTAATAATGCCATAATTGGAGTATATTTTGGCGCACCATTAAGTACCAAAAGACCTGCGTGTGAAAATGCAGTTAATGCACCTCCAACTGCTGCCACAAAAAATTTATTTTGTTTTTCTCGCTTCTCACTAAACAATGCCATAAATACAATTATAGCCATCAGTGTTATAGCATACTTAGCAAAAGCTCCTATGCTAAAAGTAGATGCTACTCCTAAAACTAAAATTACATACAACCATATGTCGCTCATATCTTCTATATAAGCTGCCAAAAAGAGTGAAATCACAAAGGGATACATATCTTCTATTCCGCACCTAGCTGCAAAAAACGCCAATATATGTATCCCTATATTTTCTTTCCTATATTTCATTTCACCACACCTCCATATATTTTTCAAAGTGTGGTTCATTATAATAACTGCTTAAGAAATATTTTGTCTAATTATACACTAATCGAAATAACTTTTTAGACATTTTATAATTAAGCATCAAACATAACCTTTTCACTATTAAATGCCTTAGTAATAATATAAGCCATTATCATACCGAATATTAAGTTACCTACTATTGTTAATGCAAATGCTGGAACTGTTATATCTGTAGTAAATATATTCTTAAGCGCTATAGCTGATCCATATAATGGAACTGCATATTCATAAAGCTTTGCATTCTCACCTAAGAACATTGTCATCATTCCACTTATCATAACTATCATATATATAGGCATTACATAGGTACTTCCTACCTTAACGTCCTTTGCAAATACAGCTGGCAATGCAATAAGGGCTACATATACAAATACTAATGATACAATTACAGCTAGAAGCATTAATATTTGAATTGGATTAAAGCCTATAACTATTCCTATTCCACTTAAATCTGCTGACACATTTCCACCAATAGCCATATTAGCCATAAGAGGCATAGCAAGTATCATTGAACCTCCATATATTAAGGCTGATAACCCTGAAAGTATCATAAGTGCTAATAACTTACCGTATACAATATCACTTCTCTTTATTGGTGCAATAAGCATACTTGCCATAGTACCGCGTTCTTTTTCACCTGCAAATGTATCTACTCCTAAAGACATTGCACCTGCAAATAGTAATATAGTAATAATATAAGGTATAATACTTCCTAACATTTTACCCATTGCTTTATCATCATCTTGTATTACAGATTCTTCATTATCAGCATCTATAGTAAATACTGCCAGCATTTCTCTACTTCCAACTATATCAATTAATTTTTGCTCTCTATAGCCATTTAAAAATTCAGCTATAAATCCACTTCTTGCATTATTTGAATAATCCTCTGATGGGTTGTAATAAGTTTTAATATCAGGAGTAGTATTAACATCCGACAAATCACTTATAAATGAATTATCAAATTCTACAATTAAATCTAAATCTCCAGTATATATTCTATCCTTATATGATTCCACATTACTAATATCATTATCATATTCAACTTCATATCTTGTTATTGCTTCATTATTTTCAATATAATCCCTAACCTCATTAGGGGCATTAACAATAACTACTGTTGCAACATGATTCTCTTGGTCCTTCATCATACCAGTAACTAGTTGTCCCATTAATGCATATATACCTATAACTAAGATAGCTGGTAATACAAATAGAGAAAACATCATTTTCTTATCAGAGAAAACTCTATATAATTCTTTTTTCATTATAGTAAATGTATAATTCATATTATTCACCTCCCATAGTGTTTTTATATATTTCAAAAAACGCATCTTCTAAATCTTTGGAATTATTATTCTCTAGTGCCTCGTCTAATGTTCCATTAAATACACATTTACCCTGTATTATCATGGCTATTCTATCACATAATTTTTCTGCTTCTGACATTATATGAGTTGATACTATTACAACTTTTCCTTGTTCCTTAAGCACCTTTAAATAATCTGTCACTGCTCTTGCCGTAATAATATCAAGACCATTAGTTGGCTCATCAAATATTACAACATCTGGGTCGTGTGCTAAACTTATTGCTATTGATGCTTTTTGCTTCATACCAGTTGATAACTCTTGAATCTTCTTATCTTGAAATTCATTTATCCCAAAATAATCAAATAACTCTTCTCTTCTTTTATTAATATCTTCTTGGTTCATTCCGCGAAGTTTACCGAAGAAGTTAAATAAATATTTTGGAGTAAATTGTGGGTCAAGTTTAATTTCATTAGTTAAAAATGCAATATTCTTTCTAACTGACTCCCCTTCTTTTACTGTGTTATATCCTTGAACTGTTATATCTCCTTCAGTTGGATTAAGTAGTGTAGCAATACATCTAAGAGTTGTTGTCTTACCTGCACCATTAGGTCCAAGTAAACCAAATATTTCTCCTTCTGTAGCTGAAAATGTTACTTTATCAACTGCTATTTTCATATTCTTCTTTGTCTTTTGTTCTGCCATCTGTTTCTTAGACAGTTTATAAATCTTGGTTAGATTGTTTATTTCTATCATGGTTAATATTCTCCTTTACATTATTTTACTTAAGTATACCATATACACTAAGTTCTCTACCAGTCACTAAGTGATAGTAGTATACCATAGTCACTAGATTTGAAAATACCTCATCAAGTGTCTAGGTATGCATTATCACTAAGCTCGAAAAAACCTCGCTAAGTGATAATAGTATAGTTTGCTTTACATTTCATGTCAACACATTTTTTTGCAGTATATCGCACCTCGATATACTTATATATAGCACTGCGATATATATTTGTCAATAAGTTTTTAATAAAAAAGTCATAGGAGTAAACTCCTACGACCTATACTTTAATTATTATTCTGGTTTTATTACAATCTCATCTGGATAAACTAATCCTATTTTATCTTTTGCAACATCTTCAACATATTTTTTAGTCTGCATATATTGCTCTCTTGTTTCCAATTCTTCAGAAGTCTTCTCTGCATCTTCTATTTGGTTTTCTAATATAGATTCTCTTTCAGCACCATCATTAACTTTATTTTTAAGGTTAATAGTATTATATCCAACTAAGCAAAATAAAAGCATAACAACAAAACCAATAAGAATTGCTCCTGCCTTATCATGTTTGCCCCTTTTTCGTATTCCATTGTTTGTTCTTCTCTTACTCAATCTTATCACCTCTAAATACTATCGTCCTTTAAAAGCTATTTTAATCGTTTTCTTTGTATTTTTCAATGCCTTATATGCATTTTTGCATAAATTTCTTGATGGAACTACTATCAACTTGCCTAAAACCTTAAAAATTGTTGTTATTATTTTAAAAATAAAGGTTAATAACATAATTATAAGCTTGCTAAGTGTAAATTTGTATATAGCTAATCCTATAAATATTCCCATAAATACATATGAGCGTAATTGACCGTAATTAAATTTATAAAATGTGTAAAATACTATGTATGTTGTTACAATCCAAAAAATAAAGTCTTCAATTGCTATAAAAACATTTTTATGTTTTATAGAATTTCTTATTGCTTCAAATATATCATAAAAACAGCCAATTATCATTCCTAACAATATGCTAATTCCAAATAAATCAACCTCAAATATTATTAAATCTGCCATATATTATTTGAACAATCGCCCAATAATGCCAGAGCTTTCTTTTGCTCCATAATTATTGTTAGAATATGTGAGGCTGTCAACTCTTCCATCTATCTCAATTTCACCTTTTTCAACGGTTAATCTACTAACATGAAGTTCCTCACCTTTTATCATAAGCATTCCCTGTTCAGTTTCTAGAAGTATTTCTTTTGTATCAAATGATAATACATCTTTTACTCCTGTAATACTTCCAGTACCTCTATTTGATAATGATACTTTATGACCTCTATTTTGCAATCTATCATCCATAAAATCCCTCCTTGTCTATTGGAATATATGACAGTGAGGATTCAAATATGATTACTTTTACACTAATATTATAAATATTTAAACATTTCTTTTGCGTCTTCTTTTTTCGTTGTATCTAATATTTGAGTTACTTCAACTTTAACTGATTTATTTCCAAATGCTATTTCTATTGTGTCCCCTAATTTAACATCTGTAGATGCTTTGGCCACCTTATCATTTATCATAACTCTTCCTGCATCACAGGCTTCATTTGCAACAGTTCTTCTCTTTATTAATCTAGATACTTTTAAATACTTATCTAATCTCATAACTATACCTCTCACTATTTATTATAAGTAAAAAAAGGGTACCTAGAAGGCACCCTTATCTTATACAGAAATTATGCGTTAACTGTATCCTTTAAAGCTTTACCAGCTTTAAATTTTGGAGCTTTTGAAGCTGCGATTGGCATTGGCTCGCCAGTCTTAGGATTTCTTCCTTCTCTAGCTGGTCTATCAGCTACTTCGAAAGT
>JAVBSN010000114.1:0-5176 GCA_031547045.1 Lachnospiraceae bacterium | reverse complement strand
CTAGTAAGAAGAAGGCTGTATTATCTGATATTCTTGCTGCCTGTTGCATATTATGAGTTACGATAACAATTGTATAATCTTTCTTAAGTTCTAATACTAAGTCTTCGATTTTAGTTGTTGATATAGGATCTAGCGCTGAGGTTGGTTCATCCATTAATAATACTTCTGGTTCTACTGCTAGTGCTCTAGCTATACATAATCTTTGTTGTTGTCCACCTGACATGCCTAATGCACTCTTTTTAAGTCTATCTTTAACTTCATCCCAAATAGCTGCATTTCTAAGAGAATTTTCTACAATTTCATCTAATTTTGCTTTATTTCTAATTCCATGAGTTCTTGGACCGTATGCAATATTGTCATATATACTCATTGGAAATGGATTAGGTTTTTGAAATACCATTCCTACTCTTTTTCTTAATAAGTTTACATTCATACCTTCATAGATATTTTCACCATCTAACCCTATGTATCCATCTATTTTACATCCTTCTACTAAATCATTCATACGATTAATAGATTTAAGTAGGGTTGATTTACCACAGCCACTTGGTCCAATAAAAGCTGTTATCTCTTTCTCGGGAATTTCTATATTTATATTTTTAAGAGCTTTAAAATTACCATAATATAAATCCAAATCACTTACATCAATTTTTCCCATCTTCATTTACCTCTTTACGTCATCTTATTTGTTAGTTTTTTAGCAATCGCACCAGATAATGCATTTATAATAATTACAACTATAAGCAAAATAACTGCTGTTGCATATGCTTGATTCATATATAATCCTTCTCTAGATAGATTATACATATGAACAGCTAGTGTACTTCCAGAATCAAATAGACTTTCTTTGTATTCTGTTATAGTTCCTGCTGTATATATAAGTGCTGCTGTTTCTCCAATTATTCTTCCTATTCCAAGTATTACACCAGCCAATATTCCTGGAACTGCACTAGGTAGTACAACTCTAATAATTGTTCTTAACTTACCTGCACCTACTCCAAAACTTCCTTCTCTAAATGTATCTGGTACAGACTTTAATGCTTCTTCTGTTGTTCTCATAATTAATGGTAATATCATTATTGCTACGGTGAGTGCACCTGCAAGTTTTGAATATCCCATTTTCAATGTTGTAACGAAGAATAACATACCAAACAAACCATATACTATTGAAGGTATTCCTGATAATGTTTCTGTTGTAATTCTAATTATCTCAACAAATTTATTACCCTTCTTTGCATATTCTACTAAATATATTGCTGATGCTATTCCAAAAGGTACTGCTATTAGTAATGCCACAAATGTAAGCTGAAGCGTATTGATTAGTGATGGCAATACTGATGCATTTTCACTAGTATATTTAAGTGCAAATAAGTCTGGCTTAATATAAGGTATACCTTTTATTAATATGTAACCTATCATAATTATTAATACTGCAAATGTTATTATGGCTGATAAGATAACTAATCCAAATAATATTGCTGATACTGGGCTGGCTTTGTATATTTCAAGTTGTTCCTTAAATTTCTTATTCTGCATTTCTAACCCCCCTGTTAAGTAATGATACAGTTAAGTTTATTATTAAGATAAATACGAATAATACTACTGCTGTTGCTATAAGAGCCTTTCTGTGAAGATCTGTTGCGTATCCCATTTCTAATACAATATTGGAAGTTAAGGTTCTTATTCCATTAGTTAAGCTATTAGGTATAATTGCTTTATTTCCTGCAACCATAACTACTGCCATTGTCTCACCTATTGCTCTACCTATTCCTAGCACAACGCCTGCCATGATTCCTGACTTTGCTGCTGGAATTAATACTGTGAATATACTTCTTTCTTTAGTTGCTCCAAGAGCTAATGCCCCTTCATAATAATGTACTGGTACTGCTCTTAATGATGTTTCTGCAACTCCTACTATAGTTGGTAATATCATTATTCCTAGAAGAACTGATGCTGTTAACATACTACTGCCACTTCCACCAAATAAATCCCTTATCATTGGCACCATAACTACTAATCCAAAGAATCCATATACTACTGATGGAATTCCTGCCAATAACTCAACTCCTGATTTTAATGGCTTATATATTTTTTTAGGACAATAATGTGTCATAAATACTGATGTTAATAGTCCTACTGGAACACCTATTATTATTGCCCCAAATGTTACATAGATACTTCCTAATATCATTGGTAGTATTCCGTATATATCATTTGAAGGCTTCCATGACTTACCAAACAGAAACTTTATTATACCAATTTCACCAATGGCTGGTAGACCATTGGCAAAAAGGAATATGCATATAAGAGCTACTGCTAATACTGAAGTACATGCTGCTAATAGGAATACCACTTTCATTATGGATTCTCTAAAATTTTTCATACAATACTTCCTCACTTATTAATTAGTTGTTACTCTGTTACTTCACTCCAAGTAGTGATTTCACCCATGTAGATATTCATAACTTGCTCTGTAGTAATATTTGAAGCGCTATTATCTTTGTTTACGATTACTGCAATGCCATCCATTGCTATAACTGTTGCTGTAAGACCACCTGATTGCTCAGAATCACTTAACTCTCTTGATGCCATACCGATGTCACAAATACCTTCTAATGTTGATGTCATACCTGTTGTTGAATCACTTGTTTGAAGTTCAATTTCTGCTTTAGTGTTAATTGCTAAATATGCTTCTTTTAATTTTTCCATTACTGGTGATACTGATGATGAACCTGCAATAACAATTTTACCTTCTGCTCCATTGCTTTCAAATGCTGCTACATCTGATACTGAAATATAACCATGATCTGTAACTACTGCCTGACCATCAGCACTCATAATAAAGTTAATGAAATCTTGTGCTACATCACTTACTTGACCGTTAGTTGCAATATTAAAAGGTCTTGCAATTTTATAACTTCCGTTTGATACATTATCAACTGTTGCATCTACACCATCAACTTTTAATGCCTTTACTGTATCATCTAATGAACCAAGTGATATGTATCCAATTGCATCTGGGTTTCCTGCTATTGTTGTCATCATTACAGAAGTTGAATTTGTAATCTCTGCCTCGTCTGTTGTATGGTCAATTTTTTCTCCACTTTCGTTCTTTTGTTCAATTCCGAATAATTCTACGAATGCTCCCCTTGTTCCTGATCCTTCTTCTCTTGATACTACTGTTATTGAAGCATCTCCTTTACTTTCACATCCTGCTAATCCTGTTGCCATTAACATAGCTGCTACAGCTACAAAAGCTAATTTCCTAAATTTTTTCATTTTGCTTTTCTCCTTTTATATACATGCCTACCTGCATGCCTTTTATTTTACTTTCCCTTTCGAGTACATATATATATTACAAATATTTTGTCAAATCAATATGCTTACTATGGTAAATTTTTAGTAAAAAAATAGGAGCCGATTTGGCTCCTATGTAAACTTTCTTTACAATTAATGTCATTCCTGTACAATATTTTGCATCCAAGTTCCTCTTTTCAATAAAATGAATCCTAATATACACTTTACTATATCTATTGATGATACAATTATAAACAATGGTATAATTGACAATGTTGTATATGTTATTAAACAATATGCTAATGGTATAGAAATTATCCACATATATACACTATCAAACAAGAATGTAATAATAGTCTTTCCACCTGATCTTAAAGTGAAATATGTTGAATGTAAATATGCATGCATTGGCATACACACTGCTGCTATTATTATAAATTTTGTAGCATAACCTTTAGCTATATCCGACGCATTGTATATCTGTGGAAAAACTCCTGAAAACAATGTCATTATAGCTCCTATTACTATACAACTTAATACTGAAAATACTATCAACTTTCTTGAACTATCTTTTGCCTCTTCATATTTTCCTGCACCTAACTTTTGTCCTACAATAATTGCAACTGAACTACCCAAAGCAATAAATACAATATTAAATACATTTGTTATTGTTGTCGATATGCTAAATGCTGTAACTATATATACTCCTCTTTTTGAGTAACACTGATTAAGAACTGCTATTCCACCTGCCCATAGTCCCTCATTTAGAAGCAATGGCAATCCTCTTGCTATAATATCCTTTACAAGCTTACTAGGAATTGCAAGACTCTTATATACTCCAACAATAAAAGGATTCTTTTCCTTATGGCTATGTGTCCATATTATAATTATTCCTACTTCAACTAATCTTGCAATACAGGTTGCTATAGCCGCTCCAAATACACCAAGCTTAGGAGCTCCAAATTTACCATATATTAAAACATAATTTAGAACTAAATTAATACATACTGCTACCATTCCCGCTTTCATAGGTATTACTGTTTCTCCTGTTTCTCTTAAAGTATCAGCATATACTTGAGTTATTGCAAAGAAAAGCATCTCAACCATCATTATGTGTAAATAATTTGTTCCATAGTTCAAAATATTATCAATATTACCTACACCTGCATCGCCCTTTAAGTATAGGGCTATTAAATTAGGGCCAAATATTCCAAAAATACCAAGAGCAATGGATGTTATTAATACTGCTACGATTATCTTAAATCTAAATGTATGCCTAACTCCCTCATTATTACCTTTTCCATAAAACTGTGCCGTATATATTCCAGCACCACTTACACCACCGAATATAAATAAATTAAATACAAATATTAAATTATTAACAATGGCAACACTAGACATTTGCTCCTCGCCTATTCTTCCCACCATAATATTATCTAACATACTAACAAAGTTAGTAATACCATTTTGAATCATAATTGGAATAGCAATTTTTAAAGCATACTTATAAAACTCTTTACTTCCTATGTACTTTTTCACTTTCATCTTCCTTTCTAGTATACTAGTCCCATCCCCTTCGGTTACACTATCTCCACTAGACTCTTAAAAACCATCTTTCCATTGACTTCGACAATACCTCAGTCAATTACAAGACATGGCTACGACTAGGCTCGATAAAACCTCGCCAAGTTCTCTGCCAATCGGTAAGTTCTCAATGCAAAAAAGAGAGGCTACAAGCCTCTCTAATGTATATACTTATTACAATGCCTTAATTCGCTCAATAGCTGCAACAGTATTCTCGTATGAGCCAAATGCTGTAAGTCTAAAATAACCTTCACCACTTGGGCCAAATCCAGAACCTGGAGTACCTACCACGTTT
>JAVBSN010000096.1:0-3167 GCA_031547045.1 Lachnospiraceae bacterium | reverse complement strand
ACATTCCTTTTCCTTATCATCTATAATTTCAATTTCTTCAGTTTCCATAAATCTATTAAAACTACCTATATATGATTTTGCTCCAGCAATCTGCATAACCTTGTTAATGTTGAACTTTACTTTTCTCTTTTTCTTAGTATTACTGTTAGAATCATAATCTTTAATATGTTTACGTTTTGTAATTATAAGATAACCATCTTTTAATCTCTGCTTAGCTTGGGCTTCCTTATATAAGCAATACAATACAAATAGTAATTCCTCATCATTTGAGTGTATCTTTCCATTTTTATATTTGGGCAGTGAATGTTTTATAGCAGTTAACTTATTCAAATCATTTTCACCAATGCCAACACTACGACTTTCCATCTTTTGAATAATCCTATTGTCTAATTCTCTATCCCCTCTTTGTGCTTTAACATACGCTTTACGCGGTCTATATCTAAGAGTAATGTTACCTTCAATGTTTCTATATAGATTATCAATTATGATATGTCCGAAGCACTTCCACAAAATATCTTTACTACTCGTGATAAACTCATGTTGTGTATACTCCATATCTATAAAATAATTAACTGCTAAATTTACATTAAACCAGCCATCTTTATTAGTGAATATTTCTTTTATTTCTCTTATACAGTAATAATGAAATGTTTCAAATCTAGCAGTCTTTTCGATTGAATCCATATTTCTTCTTTGCTCTTCTTTATCAATAGAATTACATATTGCTCTTTTATATAATTTCCTGTTTTTTAGTACTAAATAAAGTTTTTGATATTTAGTATTGTATCTATCAACTTCAAACTTTGCCTTGTTATTTAAATCAGCTTCATTATTCATTAACATACGGTAATCGAATTCACTTTGTTCTGCATCTTCAAGGTAGGTATACTTTAACTTTCCTGTTCCATCACTAATATACTTTTTCACTCTATCCATAACATTTTCTGTTGGCTTTGCAACATTTCTTCTCTTTTTATTCTTTGCCTCAATAAAAAAATTAGGATGTTTTATCTCTGATTCTGCAAACACATTTTTTGTATCCCTTGTAGATACTAATTCATTATATAATTCTTCATATACCCCAAGATTAAGACTTTTTCCTGTCTTAGGATAATCAATCGCATAATTTGAATAGGCACAAAATACATTAATTGCATCATCATATGGTATCGTATTCTCTTTTGATGCATAATGAGTATTCCATAATTTTGTTGTTGCATTACTAGAATCACCAATTACATTATTATCAAATCCCTTAACCAAAGTATCATATATTGCTTCCTTTGTTATCATCTGTGGTTCAGCTTGTTGCATATTATAATAAAGTGGCTCATCTGGTAATTCCTTAGCCAAATTATATAATTCTTCATCATCACTAACTAATATTTCATCGCCATCCCAGTCCATCTGTAATGTCGTTGATAATAAATCATGACAAGAAACAATCGTATCAGATCCCATATATTTAAACCATTGTCTACAAATATCCGACTTAATTAATTTACGTTTACCATATTCATATCTTGATAAATGTGGACTTCTAAGGCATATAACATTCTCTACGCTCCCCTTATCATCATAGTATCTATTATATATATGATTTCTCGGTACAAGTCCTTGGGGATCTTTATTCTTACAAAACAAATACTCACAAAAAGCATACATATCAGGTGCAGCATAACTATAATATCCCTTTATAGGTATCTTACCTCCTCGATAACTCTTGCTCTTTGATTGCACCATTTTCTTAATCTTTGTTGTTATGTATGAATCATATATTAATGGAGGATATATGCTTATCGCTTCTGCTAGTAGCGAATTAGAACTACTGTTTTTACTTATCGATACTTCACATTCAGGCTTATTTGTTAATGCTACATTTTCTTGTATCTCACTATCATTTGTATAACCCATGACTTCTTTAGTATATTCCAAATCCGTATGAAGTTTTATCAAATCTTCCTTAGCTGGATTACATATCCTTCTAATATCACAACCATAAGGTAATGTTTGCAAATACTGATAAGAAAAATTCACTGTTTCTTTTGCTGGATTTGCATAACTATTAATTGATATTTTAAGATTATTTTGTTTAAATAATTTCTTGTATTCTTCCCATGAATTGTATTTCTTCCACATAATTAATTGGCTTGTAGTTAAAATAAATCTTATGTCTTCTTTATCAATGTCTACAGTTTTCCCCCAAGCATCCTCAACAATAGAATTATCTGCTATATCTTTTGAAAACAGTCGAAAATCAAAAGGAAATATTGCACCTTTAAAATATCCTCCTCTAATTTGACAACTTGACGGTAATTCTCCTGGTAAAAACATACCAGCTCCGTCAGTATGCTCAACTTCAATGTCTTTCTCAATATAATCTTTCGGTGTATCAACTACGTTATACTGTCCATTACTATCTTCCTGTATATCAATAAACTTAACTTTACTTGTAACTATAGTTTCTAATCCCTTTACAACCATACATTTATCAATATCTATCTCTTTTTCTGGTAATACACTTGATGATAATGGTAATGCATTATAAGAAATATATTTACCTACATTCATACCACCATTAGCATTTATCTTTTCATCAGATAGACCAACAAACAAATAATCTTTATGCTTTTTAAAAAAGCTTTTTTTCATCAATGTAATTGTCATATTTCTAACTTGTCCTGTAGTTGCCGAATATAAAATATAATCTTCGTTAGCTATTCTTATTCCATCTCTAATAATTTGCCACATAATATCATTATGAAATATCTCCATATATATAATTTCATCTAGCAATTGATAATTTGCTTTTTCTTCATTTCTATCTTGTAATGCTAATCTAACAATATCACCTTCAAATATTGTAACTTGATATTGTTCGTTTTCTTTTGTTTTATCAATATTTCCATCTTCATCTACATAATATAAATACTTAGACTTAATTTCTCTAATCTCTACATTCTTTTTTATTTCTGCCAATAAATCATCTTGTTTCTTAGTTTTATCATTGCGAATATTATTTTCATTATCAGTAAATGCCTTAAATGAATTAAATTTATATATTCTTACTCGTCCTGCTTTTATGTTTCCTATAACAATTTCCTCCTTGAATATAATCTTGAAATATAGGTTTCATCTGTTATTATTTTTGTTCTTCCACTTATCAA
>JAVBSN010000019.1:0-17496 GCA_031547045.1 Lachnospiraceae bacterium | reverse complement strand
TTTTTTTATAATGTATAAAATTTTGAATTGCAGTGGTTTTTCCACAGCCACTTGAACCTATTGCAAACATACCAACTTTATCAGATTTTAAAAACTTTTTAATATCCTTATCAAATTGAAGCTCTATATGACTAACAATACCATTATCATATATGGATTTTAATTTCAAAAAATGTGTTTCACTAATTTTGCTTTGATTTAATACTAATTTATAAAAATGCATATTATTATTTTGTTCTATGTCATTTTTTTCTTCAACTTCAAGATTAATATTAATCCATTTAGCTTTGTATACTATATACCTTTTTTTATTTGTACTACTACTATTATCTAGTATATGAACATCTGGCAAATCGTTTATATAGTATTTATAAAGTTCTTCAGCATCTTCGCTACTAATTGTTCCAAGATCAATACTTATCCCTTTATCTGTAAGGGTAATATCTTCATACTTACCACTCAAGAATTGTCTTATTCTATATTTTGAATCAATTCTTTTAATTTCAGCAGAATTTATAGGTATTAATAATGCTAAAAATGAAACAACACGTAATAATTCATTAAATTCCCTAAATGGAACATCATAAGTTTTTAATGCCAATTTATTTTGCATATTGATATCAACAACATTTTCAATATCAAATTCAGAACTTACTATTTTTTCAACTGCAATCCAAAAAGAGTCATTAATTATACTTTGATTATATTTTTCATTAAATTCTGTTTGTATATCTAAAATAAACTCTTTTGGTATTATATCGTTGCCAATAGTTCTAACCAAAACTTCTATAGCTACTCCCAGAATAAGTGCATCAAGTTCGTTATTTGGTATATGAAGCAAATTTGAGGGTAGTTTCTTACTATTAAAAAAATAAAGATATGAATTAAGATGTTCATAATAACTTTTTGTATAAGCTGGATTTTCTGAATTCCATGATAATTTTTTTTGTATGCTATTAGATATTTCTAATATATCTAAGAAAAGTTCATAAACTCTAGAGTAAATGCGTAACATCTCAACAATAGACGTATTTCTCCACTCATTACTAAGATTAAATTCTTTAGTTTGAATTATCGTATTATATGTCGGATATATAAGTTGTCCACGTAGTTTCTCCATAATTTGATTAAAATCACCAAATTCTTTCCCATATAAATAATTACTAGCGGATAATCTTTCATCCATAAAATCACGAATTTTTTGATTCGTATACATATCTCCATTATCAAACTGATCTACATTAATCCAATAAACGGCATATTCATTCAAAGTGCTTAATGAATTCATCAACCCTATATCTTGTCCTCGGTATCCAATAAATATTAATGGGCCTGATGTTTTTTCATAAATATCCTTATGTAATAAATCAGGCAGTCTGCTTAATTCATGTGGTGCAAATCTAAAATCACCATCGTTCAAATCACCATGTATCTTTAATAGATTGAATGATGGATTATCACCAACACTATAATATTCACCATCACCAACACGTTTTTTGTATGATAAGCCATCAAAGGCTTCTTCCAAAAGCATATCAAAATTAGTCGTTATTATGTTATGTATATAACCTTTTTCCACTAGATCGCGCAAACACAAGTGACCATCTGATGGCTTTAATCCACTCAATTTATTTTTCAAAAGTTGTTCTCGTTCTCTTTTTGCTTTTCCTTGCCAAACTAAATTTATAAAGTCTCTATATAATTCTTCCCCAGTAATATCATCCATATTAATTTCTGAACATCCATGTTCTAAAAGACATTGTTTCATAATTCCCCATGTTGAAATATCTTTTTTTGTTGTACTTAACGAACAACCAGCACCTAAAATAATTGTACTATTTTTTATGTCCTTTGCTTCTCTCAATGCATATCCTAAACGTAAAAATACGCTTTCTAAATTATCTTTCATAGAAATTAATTCCTCCATATAATTTATTATAAAAGAATATTAAACTTTACCATAAGTTCTAAATATGGATAATATTTAATTATCACTACCGACATATTATACCATTTTTCTCCTCTCATTTCAATACTATCTATTACAAACGGTTATTTTATTTCTAGGATGTTTTGTCCTTAATATTTCCATTTGTTTTTTACACGTAACCTCTGCATATATTTGTGTTGTAACAATTGACGAATGTCCTAACATCTTTTGTATATATCTAATATCTACATCTTCTTCAAGTAGAAGGGTTGCAAATGCATGACGGAACATATGTGGCGTAATATGCAATGAAATTGTAGCTTCTTCAGCATACTTATTTATCATCTTTCGTGCTGCTTGTTCAGAATATCTATTTCCATATCTATTTACAAAGAAATATTTATTTTCTGATATTTCACTCTTCCACTCATCTATATATTTATATAGTTGCCTAATAACCTCTTGGTTTCCTATTTGAAGATACCTTTCCTTCGAGCCTTTTCCTTTTATACGAAATATGCCTTCCGTCATATCAACCTTACTAATTTCCATATTACACAGTTCTGAGATTCTAACACCTGTTGCAAATAGGAACTCAATAACTGCAATATCTCTTGCTATTATCTTTCTTTCCCAATCAGAAATATTTTTTCTTTTTTGCAATGTATACATATAGTCTAATAATATCTCAACTATATTCATAGGAATGGTTTTAGGAAGTACAATATCTTCTCTGAATTCCGTTCTAATCTTATGAAACGGATTAACTTCTATTATTTCTTCATTTTCAAGGTAATTAAAAAATGCCTTCATACTTGCTATTTTTCGTTTCACTGTTTTGGGTTTATATTCTTCATGCATGCTTACAATAAATGAAGTAATTACTTCTTTATGTACTTGTAAATACCCTCCTCCATAATACTTACAAAATTGTTTCAAATCATTTTTATATGCATTAATAGTTTTTTCATCCAGTCTCCTTTGATTTTTACAATAAAATAGATACTTTTCGATCTCATTGCTAATGGTATTAGTGTTCATATATTATTTCTCCTTTTTTACGAAGTATAAACACGTTTTTCATACAACTGTCAACTAAAAATACTCCCTATCTATTGATAGAGAGTATTTTGCAACATATCTATATTTATTTAACTATATCTTAACGCATCTATCGGCTTTTTGTTAGCTGCCTTTTTAGCAGGGTAACTTCCAAAAACAATTCCTACAAATGCTGAAAATGCAACTGCTATCATTACCACATCAAAAGACATAGTAAATGACATACTTGTGACTATTTTTCCTACAATGATTATAATAAGTCCTGATATTACAATACCAAATGCACATCCTAACAAACTAATTACTAATGCTTCTATAAGAAATTGCAATAATATACTTCCTGGCGATGCTCCTATTGCTTTTCTAATACCAATTTCTCTAGTTCGCTCCGTTACTGACACTAACATAATGTTCATTATTCCGATACCACCAACAAGTAATGAAATAGCTGCTATTCCACCTAACATAATTGCTAGTGTATCAGTTACACTACTCATTGTTTCCATTAAAGTAGATTGATTTTGAATAGAAAATGCATCTTCATCATTTTCAAGTCTATTCAACATATAATCAGTAAGAAAACTCTCTGCTGGCTCCATGTCATTTTCACTAGTTGCAGACGCATAAAATGTTGTAATGTCTTTCACACTATCAGACACTCTTATAAGTGTTGTATATGGTATATATGCTTCCATTCGGCTCATATTAAATCCCATTACACTTTCTTCTTCTGCTAACACACCTATAATTAAAAATTGCCTGCCATCTATTGAAAAACTTTCACCTACAACATCTGTTGTTTCAAATAATTCTTCTGCTGCATATTCATTAATTACAGCTACATAAGTATGACTAGTAACATCTGCACTTTTTAAAAATCGTCCTTGTGATAATTCTAGACCTTGAATATCATAGTAGCCTCCTGTTGTACCATATACAGTCATACTGCCACTATTTCTTCCTTTTTTAGCAGTAATACTGCTTTGCCCAATTGGAGCAACACTATCTATTACATCTTCATCAGCCAAAACCATAACTTCATCTATTGTAAGTGGAACATCTTTATCATCTGATACTGATACTGTTAAAAGATTAGTTCCCATACTTGCAATACTATCGGTTACTGAACTGGTAGCACTTTTAGCAATTGACACCAACACTACTAGTGATACAATTCCTATAATAATTCCTAACATGGTAAGTAGTGAACGCATCTTGTTAGATAAGATAGATTTCCATGCCATTTTAAATGATTGTAGCACCATATCTATACCTCCTTCACCATTCCATCCATAATACGAATTTTTCTACCTACTTGATCTGCTACACTTTCATCATGAGTGATTAGTACTATTGTATTTCCTTGTGCATGTAGCTCCTTAAATAAATTCATAATCTCTTCACTTGTCTTAGAATCAAGATTTCCAGTAGGTTCATCTGCTAAAAATAAAGATGGTTCCGTAACCAACGCTCTTGCAATTGCTACTCTTTGTTGCTGACCACCTGATAATTCTACTGGTCTATGATTTTTTCTTTTTGACAAGCCTACCTTTTCTAAGGCTTCTTTTACAAGTTTTTTTCTTTTGTCACTAGGTATTCTTTGATATATTAATGGCAACTCAACATTTTCTTCTGCTGTCATATTATTTAACAAATTAAAATTTTGAAATATAAATCCTATCTTTTCATTTCTTATTTTTGCTAATTCTTTTTCAGAATAATCCTTTATAGTCTGGTTATCTAAATAATATTCTCCTTCATCAGCCATATCTAGACAACCAATTATATTCATCATTGTAGATTTTCCACTTCCTGATGGTCCTATAATTCCTACAAATTCGCCTTCTTCAACGCATAGGTTTGCATGGTCTAAAGCACATACCTTTTCATCACCCATTGTATATATTTTTGAAACATCGACTAACTTTATCATTAGTTACCTCCTACTGGGAATCCTTCCCCTGAAGGCCCACCAGAAGGTGGCTCTCCACTAAATCCTTGACCACTACCATCAAAGCTTTCCATCATATTTCCTTGCATCTGGAATCCTTCCATAGTTTGTGTATCTGAACTAGTTGATATTACTGGCATTTGATAATATACTGTATCTCCATTACTTAAGACACTTGTTATTTCAATATTTGTTCCATCTGAATTACCAGTCTCTACTTCTACTTCTCCTGATAATACTCCATCAGTACCTTCTTCTGTATATACAAAGGTACGATTTCCTCTCTCTTGTATAGCCATTGCTGGAACTAATAATACATCTGTACTTTCTGTTATTATAATTGAAGCTGAAGCATTCATGCCTGCTATCATATCCCCATTTTTAGGTAAAGTTATCTCCACTTTATATTTAGTAGTGCCACCATTAGATGTTCCTTCTCTTGAAACTGATGTTATTTGTCCTTCAAATAATTCATTAGGTATTGCTTCTAATGTTAATGTTGCTTTTTGTCCGACCTCTACTGATAAAATATCTAATTCATCAACACTTATAGTTACTAACATATTTTCTGATGACGCTATTGAAAATGCTGCTATCATATCTTCATTATCATCATCTGACGATGAATTTGAACTTGATGATGGTGAAGATGAATTTGAACTACCACCACTAGTTCCAGATGCCTGTGAACTTGTTAATTGTTGTGCGTTTAATGCTGATTCACTTATACTTTCTTGTACTGGATAAGCTGATTGCTCGTCTAAATTCACTTGTTCACCGCTTCCTGTCTTAGGAAATGTTAGCATAAAATTAAGTGTGATTCCTTCTTCTGATATATTTACTCCCGAAACTACTGCGTTATCTATTTTAACTTCTGTATTTTCTGAAAAACAATACCCTTCATTTGCTGTAAGTTCAATATTTGCTGTATACGTAGTGTCAGCTAGAAATGTTGTACAACTTGGATTCCATGTAATTGTTCCTATATAACTATCTGTATCTAATATTTCGTCTTGTGGTACTTGACCCAATACTGGTGCTGTTACTGTAAATCCTTCTAATGACATAATTTCTGCTACATTGTTTGCACCTACTTTTGTTTCTTTTACATTACTATCAATACTTACTGACTCTTCTGAATAGGCTGTACTAGCAAGTAATACTGCTGTATTTTCACTAAAAGATGACATACCCATTGTCTTTGCATCACTGCTAGATGTGGATGTACTTGATGATTGTTCTAATATATTTATCGCTGTTATTACTCCATCCATATCTGCCACAATTCCACCATTTTGTAAAATACTTAACAATACTGAACATTGTTTTTCTAAGGAACTTCTTTCTTTTAATAAAGTTTCATAAGTAGCTGAATTAAAGTTTCCTGTTAGAGTTATTAATGTTGTATCTGATGATACTTTTGCATTTTCTAATATACTAACTTTAGATACTGTTCCTTTTGTTCCTATTATTTTTAATTCCTGATGTATATATAAGTTTCCTGTTCCAATTGTATTTCCATCACTATCATTTACTGTAACTGCTTCCTCATAATTTGTTCCATTATCTGTAACTGTTACTGTATATCCAAATTGCGTTTTCGTTGACACCGTACCAGTTATAATTGTATCATCACTTAATACAACATTTACACTATCATTTACATTTAAACTTTGACTAGTTTCAATATCCACTGCCATTTTCCCATCTAATGACATTAACATTAATGCTTCATTTTCTACCATTACATCTGTAACATTATCTTCTACTGCTACAAATACTTTTTTGATTCGTCCTGAAACCTTTGCTTTAATTGTATCTGTTGTAGTTCCAGAAGACGTACTATTAATTTCACTATCCTTATCTTGAATCTGTTCTTCAATACTTGCTAATTCTGCTATAAGAGACTGTTCATCTACAGTAGCAAGAATATCTCCTGCCTTTACTTCATCTCCACTATTTACTTTTACTTCTTCAATCTCTAATCCTGAAGGAATTTCAATATCTACAGCACTATCATTTGCTAAAGTTCCTGTTCCTTCTATTGTTGTTGAAATACTTCCTGTCTCTACAGTTGCTGACATAGTGTTCATAGTAAATGCAAGACTTTGCTTATTCTTATTAATTACTATTGCTATACCTACTACAATCATAACAATTGCTATACCTCCAATTATCAACCATTTCTTTTTTACTTTTATTTTTTTCTTCCCTAGCTTTAGTTCCATGCTTTGTTAACCTCCTAAAATTGTATAACCAAAGCTTAGTTAAGAAAGATTGAAGAAAGATTGAAAATTTTAATATATCTATCATCTTTCACATTCTTTTCACAATTGCATTAGAGAAATCGTGCTAAAATTAATTAATTCAATTTATATTCAATCTATTTATTGTATTAATTATAGATATGGAGGTAATTTATATGAGAATTTTATTAATTGAAGATGAAACTAGTCTTGTAGATGTATTAACTAATCTATTAGAAAGAGAAAATTATACTGTAGATGCAGCTTTTGATGGTCTTAGTGGCTATTACCAAGCCTCTACTTCTATATATGATGTAATTATACTAGATGTTATGCTTCCTAAAATGAACGGTTATACAGTATTGAAAAACTTAAGAAATGATAAAATAAATACTCCCGTACTAATGTTAACTGCAAAATCTGAAACTGATGATAAGGTAATGGGATTGGATTGTGGTGCTGATGATTATCTTGCTAAACCATTTGATACAAAAGAGCTTCTTGCAAGAATTCGTTCAGTTTCAAGACGTCAAGGAGAAATCAAAAAACAAACTTTATCTTGTGGCAATCTAGAACTTCTACTAAATCAATGTGAAATCAGAAATACTATAACCTGCCAATCTGTAAAACTTGGAAACAAAGAATTTCAGTTGTTAGAATACTTATTAACTAATCAAAATCAAATAATAACAAGGGAACAAATAGCTCAAAAAGTCTGGGGTTATGATAATGAGTCAGAATATAATCACGTAGAAGTATACATTTCTTTTACTCGTAAGAAAATGAATTTTATCAGTACTACTACAAAGATTCAAGCTATTAGAGGAATAGGATATACATTGGAGGCAGGTATATGATTAAAACATTAAAAAGAAGGCTTATAATTACCCTAACTACTATATTAACTCTTATTTTTTGGATTGTTCTATTTGCAATTAATCTTGAAAATTATACTTTCAGTATGACTCAAAGTTCTCATATTTTTCATAATGTTATGGATCAAAATGGTCCTGCAGTTTTTATTGAAAATTCAGATATACAACCAATGAGTATGTTAACTGATAGTAAAGTAAGTATTCTACAATTTGATACAAATAATAATTTTGTTAGTTGCCTTTATAATAATATTAATACCTATGATGAAAATACTTTAGTTCAATATGCAACTAAGATTTTGAATAAACATAAGCCGCATGGATTTATCCATGGTATGTCATATCAAAAAGAGGAAACTCCTAATGGAACTTTTATTACTTTTATGTATAGCGCCCAAGCAGCGGAGAGGCTTCGTAATTTAACTAACTATTCCATATTACTAGGCATCTTAGGTAGTTTTATAATTTTTATAGTCTCTACACTATTATCAAATTGGCTAGTTAAACCTGCTGCCAAAGCTTTCGAACAACAAAAACAATTTATATCAGATGCTAGCCATGAATTAAAAACACCTCTTACCGTTATTACTGCTAACGCTGACATACTTGAACGTGAAATGGGAGATTATAAATGGCTTCAATACATTCAAAGTGAAGCTAAACGAATGAGTACTTTAATAAATAATCTATTAGCTTTAGCAAAATTAGATGATTCACCTAACCACTCTATTTTTACTTCCTTTGATTTAAGCAGTGCTGTTACTGGTATCTCATTACCTTTTGAAAGCGTAGCATATGAAAATAAAATAACACTTAATTGTAATATAGACCCTAATATTAGCATCATAGGTAACGAAACACAAATAAAGCAAATAGTCTCTATTTTATTAGATAACGCTATAAAACATACCTCTTTAAACGGGTACGTAAGTATTACACTTTCTAAATACCGTAAACGTATAATATTATCTGTTTCAAATACTGGTGATGCTATTCCAAAAGAAGAACAAGATAAAATATTTCAACGTTTCTATAGACTAGACGAAGCCAGAAATAGAGATGCAAAACGATACGGTTTAGGATTATCTATTGCAAAATCAATTATAGATTCACACAATGGCTCTATACAAGTTCATTGTGAAAATGGTACAACTACTTTTTCTGTTTCACTTCCTACATCTCATAATAAAGTACATTAATATATAAAGCCCAACATCTATATGAACTATGTTGGGCTTTAATGTTTACTATTTCTGTTTTACAACAGACTTAAATTTGTTTTGAAGTGCCGTAAATATCGCTAATATTGCAACTACACATAAGCAAACAATAATAATAATATTACTTCCTACTGAAGTAGCTTTTTTCTTTGCTTTCTTTTTTGTCTTTTTTAATTTGTTTTTCATTTGTTCTTTATTTAAATCAACCACAAAGACTCCTCCTATACAATGTATGTACTTTTCTGCCAATCACCAAGTATTCGGGTAATACCTCACTAAGTAATAATAGTATACCATAGTCACTAAATTCGATAATACCTCATTAAGTGTCTAGGTATGCATTCTCACTAAGCTCGAAAATACCTCGCTAAGTGATAATAGTATATCATATTACAATATATCTTTTCTATTACTAAAATCATACGATTTTCATTCATTTTATAGTTTGTCTTTAATTAGCTTTTTATATTCAATAAATTTCTTGCTTAAAATATAATCCTTGTCTAGCTTTTCTTCCTTATCTATTACTATTTCATCAGCAATCTTTCCAGGTGTTCCTTTAAGAATATATATTCTATCAGACATTAATATAGCCTCATCTATATCGTGAGTAATAAATATAGTTGCTAATGAAAGTTTATTAGATACATCAACATACCATTTCTGCATATTTTCCCTTGTAATACTATCAAGGGCACTAAATGGTTCATCTAGAAGCACTAACTCTTCAGAACTAATGTATGTTCTAAGCAAAGCTGCTCTTTGTCGCATACCTCCAGACAATTGACTAGGATAGCTATATTCTTCTCCCTTAATACCAAATAATTTAAAGTATTCTATAACCTTATCTCTTGCTTCTTGTTTTTTCATACCTTTTATAACTAAAGGAAGTGAAACATTATCAATAATTGTTTTATGAGGTAGTAATAAGTCCTTTTGCAACATATAACTAATAAGTCCTGATTTCCCAGTTATATCTTCTTCATTTAACAATACTTTCCCACTGTCTGGATATTCAAGTCCTGACAGTATGTTAAATAATGTAGTTTTTCCAATTCCACTTACACCCAATAGTCCAACTATTTCATTATTGTTAAGATTTATGGATACATTATCTAGTACCTTCTTATCTCCATATGCTTTTTTTATATTTTCTGCTTTAAGTTTCATAATTAATATCCTATTTTAAATAATCGTTACTAAATCCATATCCTGATGGTATCTTTTCTTCTATTAATTGATTATCATATAACCACATATAAAAGTTATCCCATCTATCTTGATTAATATATCCCCAAGTCTCCTCTTCTGCTTTATATTGTTCTGATAACCACTTTTGACTTGGCAATATCATATCTATATCCAACTCTGGCACTTGATCAACTAATATATTAGCTGCATCTTCCGGATTCTCAATTGCATATTCATATCCTTTTTTACAAGCATCTAGAAATTTCTCAGTTACATCTTTATTATTAGCTATAAAATCATTATTAGCTATAATAACAGGACTATAATAATCAAATACTGGATTAACATCTTTGAAATTAAAATAATTTGTATCTAATCCTGCTACTTCACAAGCAATACCATCCCAACCATAGTATATCCATACTGCATCTACATCTGTTTGAAGCCCTGTTACAACATCTGTAACATATGTTGGCAATAGTTCTATTTTACTATAATCGCCTCCATCTGCTTCTACTACATTTTGTATAATTGCTTGTTCAATTGGCATATCCCATGTTGCATAAATATTTCCTTCCATGCCTTTAGGACTATCTATTCCTTTTTCTTTTAATGATACAATTCCAGATGTATTATGTTGAACTACTGCTGCTACTGCTGTTATTGGAAGCTTATTTTCACCAACAAATGCTGGTACTAAAGAATCTTGAAAATCTATTCCAAACTCTGCCTTGCCAGATGCTACTAAAGCTGCTGCTCCATCTTCTGGTGGTTGTACTATTTTTACATCCAGTCCTACTTCCTCAAAATATCCTTTTTCTAACGCCACATAAAAACCTGTGTGATTAGTATTTGGTGTCCAATCAAGTACTAATGTTATCGGCGTTAATTCATTATTCTTTACATCTTCATTATTTGAATTACTAGTACATGATGCTATTGTTAACATCAACATTATCATTACTAATATAGTTAATATTTGTTTCATTTATATTCTCCTCAAATTAAACTTTTGTTTCTTCCCACTTTATGCATTTTCTTTGTATTATCTTCACAATCCACATAAGAATCAAACTAATAGCTGATATTAAAAATATAACAGCAAACATTTTGTCATATGCATAACCTTTTCTCACTCTAGTCATATATACACCAAGCCCTGAAAAACCTCCTAGCCATTCTGAAATAACTGCACCTACAACAGAATAAGCTATAGCAATCTTTAATCCCGAAAAAAATTCTACCAACGCTGATGGAAATTTTACATGAATAAATACTTGCCATTTATTTGCACCCATTGATTTAAGTAAAGTTATCATATCTTTATCTACAGATGCAAAACCACCTAAAAGTCCTATGGTTACAGGAAAAAATGTTACCATTACTATAAGTATTACCTTTGGAAACATTCCATATCCAAACCATAATACTAGTAATGGTGCAATTGCCACTGTAGGTATTGTCTGTGTAATAACTAATACTGGATAAAATGCTTTATACAATATACTTACATTATCCATTATTACTGCCATAACAAATCCTAGCAGTACTCCTAAAAAGAGGCCTATTGCTGCTTCTAATAAAGTTACTTTTAAATGCTCCATTAATAAATAGAAATCCTCTACAAAGGCCTTCCCAACATTTACTGGTGATGGCAACATATAATTAGGTATTAAATTGATATTAGATATGCTTTGCCATATTAATAACATTATTACTATTGTTATTAATGGAATACATTTATTGATGATGCTTTGTAACTTTTTTATCAATTGTTAATACCTCGCCTTCTGGCTTATAAGTTATTTTTACATATGATGCTACTGATGGACATCCTGCTTTTATAGCAATATATTGACATTGCTTTACTATCTCCATTAATTCCTCATATTCTCCTTCAATTGCTGTTTCACAAGGCCCTACATAACAATTAAGTCCTGTGCTTTTTATATAAGCAATAACTTCATCAACAATTTTTACAACCTCCTCGTCAGTGCTTACTTGTGGTAAAACTTGAATTGCAATACTTGCGTTCATACTTATTTCTCCCTTCTAGTATAAAAATTATTAATATAATTAGTTCTAGAGTTTTTTATTATGCATTGTACTAATAAAAAACTCCACCTCTGTACAGAGATGGAGTGAATATATTCGTAAATAAATTATTATAATATATTCTCCCTCCGCCAGCATTATCTGGATCAGGTACCGAGTTTCCCCGAGGATTAAGAACAGTCTAGTTCTTTCTCAGCCCAATTCATTGAGCACTCCTGATTACTATTTGCAATTTTACTTGCATATAATATAAATGTCAATCAATTTTTATTATATTTATAAATTGTATATTTAGAAAATCACTGAACATACTAAATATAATAATAATAAAATATATATTATTTGGAGGTTAAATAATGAATGAACATTACCCATTTCAACTAGAACCACTACCTTATTCTACAGATGCCTTGGAGCCTTATATTTGTCAAGAAATTGTAGAATTACATCATTACAAACATCAACAAACATATGTAGACACTTTAAATGGCATATTAGTTAATTACCCTGAACTTCAAGAGTTGTCTTTAGACGAACTAATTACAGAACAAGCTCTACTCCCTGACGAAGTTAAAACAAAAATAAAAAACAATGCTGGTGGTGTATATAATCATCAATTATATTTTAATGGTATGGATAACCCTAATATAGAACTTCCTACTGGCCCTTTGGCACAAGAGCTAAATAAGTCATTTGGCTCAATGGATAGTTTTCGCTCACAGTTATCAAATGCTGCTATTACACAATTTGGTTCTGGCTATGCTTGGTTAATACTTACCAACGGAAAATTAGATATTATAAGTACACCTAATCAAGATACTCCTTTGGCTGATAATGTATCTCCTCTTCTATGTATTGATGTATGGGAACATGCTTACTATCTTCAATATCAAAATCGCCGAGCAGATTACGTTGAAAATTGGTTCTCACTAATAAATTGGGAATACGTAGAAAAAAAATACGCTATGAATACTTAATTATAGGCAGAGAACTTGGCGAGGTATTATCGAGCCTAGTCGTAGCCATATCTTGCAATTGACTGAGGTATTATCCAGCTCAATGGAAAGATTGTATTTTCGAATTTAGTATATATAGTGTTACCCTTATGATTAATAAATATCTATAAGTCATATCATTTATTAGATATGGCTTATTTTTCTTGACATACTAACCTTTTAATGTGTATAATACATTAATATGTGTTACTTTAAAGCATTAAAGTGTTAAGGCTTTAAATCACAAAATTTACTATTAAATGAGGAGACGGATTATGTTAGTAAAAATGATTTTATTACTTGTATTCTTTGCAACAATGATAGTTGTAGGAATATACGCACGTAAACACGCAACAAATGTAGCTGATTTTGTATTAGGCGGTAGAAATGTAGGCCCATGGTTAACAGCTTTTGCCTTTGGTACTTCTTACTTTTCATCTGTTGTATTCGTAGGATATGCAGGGCAATTTGGTTGGAAATACGGTCTTGCTTCTACATGGATTGGTCTAGGAAATGCACTTATAGGAAGTTTACTTGCTTGGGTTATTTTAGGACGTAGAACAAGAGTTATGACTCATTCTCTACAAGCTGCTACTATGCCAGAGTTTTTTGAAAAGAGATATAACAGTAAATCACTTAAGATTGCTGCTTCTGTTATTGCTTTTGTTTTCCTTGTTCCATATACAGCTTCTATATATAATGGCCTTTCAAGACTATTTGGAATGGCATTTAATATAGATTATAAAATTTGTATTATAGTCATGGCTTTATTAACTGGTGTATATGTTATTGTTGGTGGTTATATGGCTACTGCAATAAATGACTTTATTCAAGGTATAATAATGTTAATTGGTATTTGTTTAGTTATTGTTGCTGTATTAAATAATAATGGTGGATTCACTGAAGCAATCGTAACTTTATCTAAAATAGAAAGTGATGTTAGTGGTGGATTAATCCAACAAGGTGCTTTTGCTTCTTTCTTCGGCCCTGACCCACTTAATCTACTGGGTGTAGTAATTCTTACATCATTAGGTACATGGGGATTACCTCAAATGGTACATAAATTCTACACAATCAAAGATGAGCGTTCAATTAAGACTGGTACTATTATATCTACAGTATTTGCAATAATAATATCTGGTGGTTGTTATTTTCTAGGTGGTTTTGCAAGACTATATGATGTTCCTGCAATTTATAAACCCGATGGAACTATAGCCTTTGATTCTATTATTCCAGAAATGTTATCTACACTACCTGACTTAGTAATTGGTATTGTTGTTGTTCTTGTATTATCAGCTTCAATGTCAACTCTATCATCATTAGTACTTACTTCAAGCTCAACATTAACTCTTGATTTCTTAAAAGGTACTATTATTAAAGATATGAGCGAGAAAACTCAATTACTTATTATGAGAATACTTATTGCATTCTTTATAATTCTTTCTGTTGTATTAGCACTTAATCCTCCATTATTTATAGCTCAATTAATGGGTATATCTTGGGGTGCCTTAGCTGGTGCTTTCCTAGCTCCATTCTTATATGGTCTATACTGGAAAAAGGTTACTAAGGCTGCTGTATGGTCAAGTTATATTTTTGGAGTAGGATTTACTGTATTGAACATGAAATACTCATTTATTCCTTCACCTGTAAATGCTGGAGCTATAGCAATGGTTGCAGGACTTATAATAGTTCCTATAGTAAGTTTAATAACTCCTAAGATAGAAAAATCTTTTACTGATAAAATATTTACTTGTTATGATGAAGAAGTAAAAGTACATAAAAGACATTCTCTTGATGAGTAATTATAGTATCCAAAACACAAAAGGCTTGAATCTTATAAAATACAAGATTCAAGCCTTTTATTTTTCTAATATGTTTATTCAACTGAACTAAATGTTTCTCTTAAATCGAACAAATCTGAGTTCTTATCAGTACTTTCTATTGCTAAGTAGTGAACATAGTTACTGTCTGGAGTTTCAAAACACCAAGTATATAGGTATATTCCATCCTCTGGATAGTAACAATACATCTGATATGCTTCACATCCATTTATAGTTATAATGGCGCCTTCTAACGTATCTTGGTCAACCTCTTCATCTAGAGAATAATAACCAAACACCTCATCTGCCAATCCCACTGCAGTTGTATCTTCATATGCAAATAATGTTATTACATTTAGCCCTGAAATATCGCTATATTGCATACGATATTCACTAGACGTTGCACCAATATCTTCATAAGGATAATAATCTGCCGGAACATCAATATATCCTACAATATTATTTCCTATACGTTGATATTCTTTTTCATCTGTACTTTTTGTATCTTTGATGTCATCATCCCAATCATAATTATAACTATCATCTTCTTCATATTCATAAATATAATCATCTGACATTTCCTTATATTCATCTATTCTACTACCTATAATAAATATAAAAAATAAGATTACACATATTGTTATTATACCAAGTAATACAACCCCACCGACTATAAGCCCTATAATCAATCCTGTATTTGATTTTTTCTTAGGAATATTATTTTGTGGAATAGGTTGACCTTGTTGCGGTGACACTGATTGATTTTGACCATCCTGCGGTGACTCACCACTATTAAATTGTTGACCATTCATATTATCCATTATGTTTCCTCTCATATCCTTATTTTACTGGACTATAGGTTTCATTTACATCAAATAAATCTTCATGTTCTTCATCAAATTCTATAGCTAAATAATGTGTATAGTCATTCTCTTCAGGAGTTTCAAAAATCCAGATAACTAAAGTCTTATCTACACTTGGATAAAATCCATACACCTGATAAGCCTGATATCCATTTATAACTACTTCAGCTCCAACTACATTTTCTATATCCTCATCGTTATAAGTCAAATGATTATACATATTTGTAGCTGCCTCTTCTGCACTTATATCATTATAGGAATTTAATGTTACTACGCAAAATCCTGCCATATCACTATATTGAATCATAGTGCCATTTGAACCACCTCCAGCTTCTATAAACTCAATATAATCCACTGGAACATCAATATAACCTACAACATCATTTCCTACACGTTGAAATTCTCCATCTGACTCTATTACATCTTCTGTTTGTTTCTTAGTATCCCCATCATTAAAATCATATGTATAATCATCTTCTGTACTATCATATGTAGATTCATAATTATAGTCGTATGAATCATATTCTATTTCATCACTATTTTTATCTATTATCCAAAATATTAACATTACACATATAAATATAAATACAAAAAATAATACAAATACTCCTACTAATAAACCTATTATCAATCCCCAATTTGTTTTCTTCTTTGGTGGTTGATTGTTATTGCTAGGTTGCATTTGCGGTTGCACAGATTGTTGTTGCATTGGTTGTTGTCCTTGTGGTTGTTGATTATTCATATTAGTTCCCCCGTTATTTTATAATACTAATTGTTAATTTTGTAGGCCTCTTCTGGTGTAACTAATTCAAGATTAGAGCATTTAATTGCTTCTACTGCATTTTCAGGATTATTAACCTTAATAATCATAGCTGCATTATCACTTCCATTTGTTAAAGCATACATATACTCAATATTAAGTGTCTTATCAGATAATGCCTTAAGTAATGCTTGAAGCATTCCTACTTTGTCAGGAATCCTAACTGCAATAACATCTGTAAGCATAGCTGAAAATCCATTTTCTTTAAGCACTTTCTTCGCATTTTGTGGATCAGATACTATCATTCTTAGTAATCCATATTCGCTTGTATCTGCTAAACTTAATGAAGATATATTAATATTATTAGCTTTAAGTGTTTCAGATACTTTTTCAAGACGACCTTCTCTGTTTTCAATAAAAACTGTAAGTTGTTTAATGAACATATACACTCCTCCTTGTAATCTTACTCTAGTTATCTAAGTTACGTTTATCAATTACACGAACTGCTTTACCCATACTTCTCTCAAT
>JAVBSN010000091.1:0-12431 GCA_031547045.1 Lachnospiraceae bacterium | reverse complement strand
ATTTATTTTTCTAATCTTCTCTAACACTTCCTCACCTCTTAATCCTGGTAACATTAAGTCAAGAAGTACAATATCATATTCTTTATGCTCAAGTAACAGCAGTGCCTCTGTTCCAGAATACGCCGCTGTTACATCATAATTATATCTAGTTAATAATGTTTGCTCCATTTTACTAATTTCTTGGTCATCTTCTACTAACAAAATCTTGCTCATATTTTCTCCCCCAGTAAATATTCTATTATTTTATATTATAGGGCAATTTATAAAAAGTCCATTACTATTTTATATGAAATAATATCTATTATTTAAAAAACACCCAAGACGTTCCTATCTTGGGTGCAATATCTATATCTTATATAATTATTCTGCTACAGCTTCTTCTTTATTTTCTTTTTTCTTACCAACCATAAAGAAACTTACTAATAATGCAATAATATACATTGAAATTGTTACATATAATACTGCTTGATATCCTTCTGGATTGATCATGTTGCCATGACCATCATCTGAGAAAGTACCAACATGATTAACAATTGCTGTTGCTAATTGGTTTCCTACAAGACCTGCAAATGCCCAAGCTGATAATACTAAACCATGAACCTGACTTATAGTCTTCATACCAAAGTGATCTGATAATAATGTAGGTACATTACTGAATCCACCACCGTATACTGCATTTACAACAAATAATAATGGAAGAACTATTACTACATATCCATTTACAATACCCTTAGTTACAATTACTAATGCTGTTGTTGCAATTGCTAATACAAACATTACCTTATAAACTGTGTTTCTGTCTTTAAGTTTATCTGCCCAAGCTGAGAAACCTAATCTACCACCTGCATTAAATACAGCCGTTATTGAGCTTATTATACTTACTGCTCCTGCTAAACCAATTGCTTTAACAATGTATTTCTCTTGGGAAATAAGTGCTAAACCACAAGTTATATTAATAAAGAACATTAACCAAATACCAATAAATGTTTTGTTCTTAAATACTTTAAGTACGCTATCGCCTTCTGTCTTCTCATGGCTTTCAACCCAACCTTCAGGCTTAGCAAGTAATAAATGTCCAACGAACATTAATACAAAATATACAGCTGCTAATATATAGAACATCTTAACAACACCAAATGCGCTTTCAAGTTTTAACATAATAGGACTTGCAATAACTTTTGCTAAACCGAATCCTGCAACTGCAAGACCTGTAGCTAATCCCTTTTGTTCTTTGAACCATAACATAAGTGTCTTAACTGGTGATAAGTATCCTGTACCTAAACCAATACCCATGATTACACCATAACTTAAATAAACACCTATTAATGAACCTTTTGAAATAAAGAATCCTGTTAATGCCATACCTAATGCAAAGCAAATTGTTGATATTAAAGATGATTTATGAATATCCTTCTCTACAACGTTACCTAAAAATGCTGCTGACATACCTAAACAAAATATAGCAATACTAAACGCCCATTCTACTGCACTCTTTGAAACATCCACGCCCTTCGCTGCCGACATTTCCTTAACAATAAAATCACTTACTAGTGACCAACAATAAACTGTTCCTATACTGCAATGTAATAATAATGCTGGAATTGCTGCACGGATCCACTTGTTTTGAATCTTTTTCATTACTTTAACCTCTCTCTTGTCTCATTTGTTTATTATTTTAGTAAATACTATGTCTATGTTTTTTCAGGCATGGTATTTTAAACATCATACATAGGCGATTTTACTCCCTTTGTATACAAAAAGCAAGGGGTTAATTGTACTAATTTTAAAACATTTGAATACTAAAAGCTGTTGTCTGTGGTGGTATACTTGCTGTCATAAATGTGGCATGGGTTACTCTTACTCTAAGTCTAGAATATAATCTTCTAAAATCCACCTCTTGACACCTAGAATTCAGTATATCAGTATCTGAATTTACAACGAATCTAATAATCTGCCTAGGATTCCCTGTACTTCTTACATACATAAATCTATTTCTATAATCTATCTCTGTTATAGTTCCCTGTGTAACTGCGACTCTATTTCCTGAATCAACAATTTCTATACTATAAGCAACTGATTGTGGTGGCATACTTCTAGTCATCCTTTCTGAAAACACAGCATTTACAATCATGCCCTCAAATATATCTCCAGCACATAATTTTCTTCCATCTTCACTTATAATTCTAGTATTAGGCGTTACTAGCAACCTAACCATATTTCTTCCGCACCTTCTACAATTATTATAATTTCTATATGATATAAGAATAAATGTATCTCTACCCACATTAGTTACTTCTTCAACTATAGCTTCTTCTGCTAAAATGCTTTGTCTGTTTAATAATTCATTTGCATCCACATTATCTTCAAAATCAACTTTACTTGCATCTATGTTATCCATAATTAAGCTCCTATTTGCTCTCGTAATATAATATGCTAGATTTTATTATAAGTACAAACATTAGGAGATTTTGTTATAACTTCTTACTCATGCATATAGAATCTATCATGTCTATGTACTGTCCATAATTAGGAATTTCCTTATACCCTGCCCTTATATATAAAGCCATTGCATCAACTAATAAGTCTCCGCTTTCTAATATCATATATTTATAGCCTTTTATCTTGGCTAGCGCTTCTATTCTATAAAGTAATTCCCTACTTAATCCTCTGCCTCTATATTCTTTTTTAATAAATACTCTTTTCAATTCCGCACTTTCTTCATCATAAAACTTGAAACCACCACCACCTACTAAGTGTTCTCCGTCATATACCAAAACAACATCATGTATATTGTCAATTTTATTGTATTTAGTATATTTCCCTCTATCAAATGTATCTCCAATAATTTCATCAAGATTGTTATCTAACATTTCACATACTTCATTAAAATCTTCGCTTTTACTTCCATCAACATTTACAAAATGTATATCTTGCAGATTTTCTAGTCTAGCTCTAGCCTTCTTTGTAAGATTACTCACAATTAAATCATAGGCCTCATCTATCATATTAAATACTATCTGCTCTGTAATACCCTCTCCATCTAAATATATAGTATTCCAGTGAGGTTGTTGAACTGGTGGACAATGGTAACCTCTAACAACAACTCCCCAATACATACTTCTATATATTTCTGCTTTTTCAGGAGATGTTTTAAGAGTTATTCTGTTATCCTCTGAACTCATTAGAATCTGTGCAAATATCTTTCCTGATACTTTAAAGCATATTGGATATTCTCCAAAAGGTCTTGTCTCATAAGCACCTAATTTATTATTACAATAGTTATATAATTTTTCATAATCTTTATTCATAAAAATACCTCCTTAAGTAATATGGGTAATACCATATACACTAAACTCGACAATATCAATTATATCACATTACTCATACTTCTACCTATTTTTTCATATGCTTATATAAAAATATATAAAGGTATTTCTATGCTAGTAATATTAATTTTTCTTGGTACACATCTGTACTTTACATATAAACTAGGCTTTATTCAGAGATTGCTACCCAAAGGCATTAAGCTAAGTTTTTCAAAGCCACCTGACGATAGCAATGGTATCTCTCCTTATGCAGCTCTTGCAACCGCTCTTGCTGCAACAATTGGTACAGGAAATATAATCGGAATATCTACTGCTATCGCTATTGGTGGCCCTGGTGCAGTATTTTGGTGTTGGATTACAGGTATTTTTGGTATTGCCACCTGCTATGCTGAATGTTTTCTATCTGTAAAATACAGAACAAAAAATAGCGATGGACAATATGTAGGTGGGCCTATGTATGTTCTTAGGGATGCTCTAAATGCAAAATGGTTTGCTATACTATTTGCAATATTTGCAGTACTTGCTTCATTTGGAATAGGTAGTAGTGTTCAATCTAATTCTATACGTTCAGCAATTACTGAACATTTTAATATATCACCTCATTTAATAGGTATGGTAACTGCTGTAATTGCAGGTATGGTTATGCTTGGTGGCGTAAAACAAATATCCAAAGTATGTACTTACTTAGTTCCATTTATGAGTTTATTTTACCTAGCTGGCTGTATATATATTTTATTTATAAATCATAGTTACATTTTAGAAGCAATATTAGTAATTGTTAAATCAGCATTTTCATCTAAGTCTTTTATTGGTGGAATTGCAGGAACTGCAATAATGATTGGCATGAGAACTGGTATATCCAAAGGATTATTTACAAACGAAGCTGGTCTAGGCTCAGTGCCTATGGCCGCAGCGGCTTCTAATACTTCTTCTCCTGTTACTCAAGGGTTAATCTCTATGACTGGCCCTTTTTGGGATACAGTAGTAATCTGTGCTATAACAGGAATTGTTATTGTAAGTAGTATGATTAAAAATCCTTCTGCATACATAAATATTTCTGATGATAAGCTATGTTTTGTTGCATTTTCTGAAATACCTTTTTGCGGTAATATAATATTATCAATATCACTAGTGCTATTTGCATTTGCTACTATAATTGGTTGGTGCTACTATGGCGAATGTAGCATTAGATTCCTTGTCGGCGAAAAAGGACTTAAGGCTTATCAAGTAATATATATCGTATTTATATATTTAGGTGCTGTTATATCTCTAAACCTTGTGTGGGGATTATCTGATCTGCTTAACCTACTAATGGCAATTCCTAACTTACTTGCTATATGGGTGCTACAGAAAATTATTGTAGATGAAACCAAAAATACGTTTAAAAAGGACAGCTAATAATTGCTGTCCTTTTCACTCTCTTATTGGTTTTCACATAGATTTCGCTTAACATCTCCACTACAAACAGTTGTTATATCCAACATTCCTACTCCAACACCTGCTTGAAATACTTTTTCAGTATTTATGTATCTTGCTATTTCTCTGTGATGTTCCCCTCTCCAATAGTCGTCTGCTATTTTCAAGCTATATCCCTTGTACCCTTTTAGATTTTTCACAATCTTAATCACCCTTTCAAGACAATCTTACCCTATAAATGTAAATTAGTTGTAAATTGCACTTGAAAAGTTTTTTTCACAAATTTGCATTATGTGAATATAATAGAACAAAATTTAAAGGACAATTAATTATGTATATAATACCTTATAATAGAAATGCTGCTATTAATTATGCTAAAAAATGGGCCTTATCAAGAAATCCATCCTACTATAACTATGATGGTATTGGTGGTGATTGTACTAACTTTATATCTCAATGTATATATGCTGGTATTGGGGTAATGAATTATACTAAAGACTTAGGATGGTATTATTCTGATCCAAATAATAAATCTCCTGCTTGGACAGGGGTTCGCTATTTATATAATTTTCTTGTAACAAATAAAGGAGTCGGTCCTTTTGGCGAAAGAACCGACTTATCTAAATTACAGCTTGGTGATATTATTCAAATTTCAAGAGATGGTGTTACTTACAAACATTCAACTATTTTAACTAGAATAGATAATTCTAATTCTGACTCTCCAAAATACTATGTATGTGCACATACCCTTGATGTACTTGAAAAAAATCTATATGATTATGAATACAAATCTATTAGATGTATTCATATTATAAATGGAAGAAAGGCTTAACTTTTGTTTCTTTCATTTATCCAGTTTACAGATGCATTCATTGCGGCTCGGCAGGCATCAGTTCTATCTAATGCATTTAACATAACAAAGTCATGTATAATCCCTTGAATACGAATTGCTGTTACATCTATTCCTGCTATCCGCAATTTTTTTGCATAACATTCCCCTTCATCTCTTAGTACGTCTGCCTCTCCATTTATTATCATAGCTGGTGGCAATTCTTTTAAATCCTCTATACTTGCACATAATGGAGATGCTGTTATTTCTTTTCTTATTTTATGACAAGGTGCATATTGTTCCCAAAACCATATCATTCCTTCTCTATATAAATAATAATCTGTAGCAAATTGTTTATATGATGGTGTATCAAAACAAGCATTTGTAACTGGATAGTATAACAATTGTTTATGAATCTTAATGCCCTTCCTATTCTTAGACATTAAAGTTAATGCTGCTGTCATATTTCCACCTACACTATCACCTGCAACAGTAAGGGTATTCAGATTAATATCTGGATATGACATTACTATCATTAGAGGAATTGCACATAAAACACTATAGCACTGCTCTATTGCAACTGGATATTGAACTTCTGGCGACCGAGAATATTCAGGAAATATTACCACAGAATTTGTTCTTGCTGCCAATTCTCGTACAAGTTTTTCGTGAGTATGGTAACTTCCAAACACCCATCCCGCACCATGTATGTATAGTATAACATTTTTTATTTTTTCACAGGTTTGAGGTGCCACTATATATACAGGTATCTCTCCCCATTTGCCTGTATTGTATTTCATCTTAGAAACCTGTGTTGGATATTTATAGACAGGTGAATTTTGTGCCTCTTCTAATTTCTCTCTTCCTACTTTAGGTGGAAGTTGAAATATTAGCGGTGGTATTGATGCTTGATTACAGACTTCTATAGCTGCTGGTTCTAAGGGAATTCTTTCTCTCATTTATTAACTCCTAATATTAGTCTATAATATCAGTATTATGCTAATAAATCTTAGATGTTACTCCCTCTACCTCATGTATTCATCTAGCTTACTTAAAATAATATTATTACTATATGAAATTGAGGACATAATAGAATATACAAAAAACAACTAGGGAATAGAAAGTTTCTATCACAACTTTTTATTCCCTAAATTATTATATTTCATCTAAATATATTCCATATGACTCTATTGGTGCATTAGTATTCATTTGTGTAAATGTATTTAATAAATCTAATTCTCCATAACCATATTGATTATTTGGATAATTTATTCCCAGCCTTCGCCTTGCTCCTGATATTAGCAAGGCTCTAATACGTTGTGTATTTAAATCCTTTTGATTACCATCTACAATTCCCCATTCTAATAATAATGCTGCTGCCCCTGCAACATGTGCTGCTGCAACACTTGTGCCACTTAAATTTCCATAGTCATTATTAGGTATTGGCCCTGCTATATCCACACCTGGAGCTATTAAATCTGGTTCTATAGTTTCAAAACGTGTTGGTCCTCTACTTGATTCAATAGATAAATGTTGATTTGTATAATTATATGAACCTACTGAAATTAAATCAAAAGAATTCCCCATCTCGGTAACTGTATATTCAGAATTTGAATTTATAAAGTAAGTATCTCTACTCACCCAATTTCTTAACGGAAGCCATGCATGAAATCTTCCATCTATAACATCATCTCCATATAGACTAATCTTCCATAGACCAGGTTCTGGATTTTTCATCCTCACTACTATTAATTCATCTCCATTTATATCGACTGCAGTAAAATAATTAACCCATATAGATGTATTGTATAATATTAAGTTTAAATGTGCTTGAGTAGTATTTCTTACAGGAACTCTTTCCATAACTTCTCCTGATGGCGAGGTTAGACCTATTGATATTTTATCTGGTAAATAACCCCATACATTCATTTGGACTCCTTTTTCTCCTTCAGCAATATTTACTTCTATTATTTTTGTATCACCAGTATATGATAGTCTACCCATTGCATGCTTCATAGAATTTCCTTCATTTCCACATGCCGATGTCATACAAACTCCTCCAAGATTATTTATTAGTCTTTCATATGCAATTCCTATATGAGAACCTTGGGTTGTTCCTATACCTAATAATATTGATATTGGCATATTTAATTGTCTTGATTTACTAGTTAAATATCTTATACCCATTAATATATCCGTTGCTTCATATGCAACTGCATCTTCATCAAATATCATACAATTTTCTTTTGCATACTTTTTAGCCATTGTTAATTTTACACATATAAAATTAGCTTCTGGTGCTACACCTGCATATCTGCTAGTATTACTCCCTCCTGCTACACCTGCTAAAAATGTTCCATGCCCTATATCATCTGTAGAAGGTACTACTTCCAAAGGATTTTCAGAACTTAGTGCTTCATTAATCTGCTCCTCTGTATATTCCGTTCCAAATTTAAAGGGTGGTGGTGGATTATTAGTTTTAATTGATTGGTCCCATATTGCCTTTATTCTAGTCTTTCCATTTTTATCAATAAATGATTCATGTGTATAATCCATTCCTGTATCTATAATTCCAATTAAAACCCCTTCACCTCTTAAATTGAGTGTAGGATGATAATTTACTGGTAATATATTACTTGCATTTAAACTATCAATATCAAGTAAGCCAAATAGAAAAGGATAACTTAGACTGGACATTAATGTTAAATCACCTATTATAGCATTAACTATTTTTCTAGCAACATGAATAATAGCACTATTAATGTCATAATCATATCCCAAAATAATATCTCTATATTCATTTAATATTCTTGATAAAGTATTATTTTTCTCAACTAAGAGATCTATATACTCTTCCGATAAAATTTTTTCTTCTTCAGTATATTCTTCTATTTCTTCTTCAATATATTCTTCTATTTCTTCTTCAGTATATTCTTCTGTTTCTTCATCAGAATCTACTTGTGCTGTTCTTAATGTATTTCTAGCAAAATTTCCACTCATAAGAATATCCATAACGTTTTGCAAACATAACTTTCCATATCCCCATATGTTATTTGGATATATAACATTTCTCTCTTTTACAGCTCCTGAATATAAATATGCTCTTAATTTACTACCATATAAATAAGGGTCATTTTTCTCTACTATTCCCCACTGCATCATTAATGCACTTGCTCCTGTAACATATGGTGCTGCCATACTAGTTCCACTTGCCATCTCATAATTTCCTCCGACTGCCGTAGAAGTTATTCCAACTCCTGGGGCTGCTATATCTGGTTTTACAATTTGCAAGGTAGAACTTCCTCTTCCTGAAAAATCAGCAATTTTACCAGTTCTATAGTCATAAGCGGCAACAGTTATAAGATTTTCAACTGTTGATGGAAGTGTTAGTGTATTATATGGTGTAGGGTTTAAAAATCCACATGAAGGACTACAGTCACTGTGCATCCACACTTCATATTTTCCTAACACTATTGCTTGTTCATATAATCTAATAGTCCACATACCTTCTTCTAATTGAGTATCTTCTGATACTATTTCAACATTTATACTATCATTTACATTAAATGGTGTTGGTGGACTTGATAATATTATTATTGATTCACTTCTGTATCTATATCGTAATACTTGATTTAATCTAGGTATTACTCCTGTAGATGCACCACTTGGATATATTATTTCTATATTAAAATTATCCACACTTGATTTCCAAAGTTCTAATGACACACTTGATACATATCCACTTACAATAAAATTAATTTCATCATTACTTCTTATATCACCTTCTGTATGTGATCGTTTAACTGCATCGTTCCCACTACCCGTTGCTATAGCTGTCTTCCAATGCAATGCTATATCATTAAGATATGTTTCAAATAATCCATGACCATCTCTACTACCATAAGGTGAACCATAGCTAAGATTAATTGCAATAGGCATATCAAATTCTCTAGCCACCTCAATTAAATATTTAACACCAACCATTACATCTATTGTCTTTATCGGGTATCCATCATAATCAGTTGGTCCTAATTTTACAATTGCCAATGTTGCATTAGGTGCAACACCACGAAAGTATCTATCACTTGCAGCCCCGTTTCCTGCTGCTACCCCTGCTACCAAAGTTCCATGTCCCGAAATATCCATAGAGGGCAATTCTCCACTTGTATATTTATCAACATAGTTATTTAATATCCTATTAATATCTTCACCAGTATATTCTGTACCATGCTTAAATCCTATTGGTGGATTACCATCAACTGATTGATCCCACATTCTAATTATTCTTGTCTTACCATTTTCATCTAAAAAGTCAGGATGACTGTAATCTATTCCTGAATCTATTATACCAATTAAAACTCCATCACCTTTTAAATTATATGGTACATAGTCATTTACTTGAACTATACAAGTATCCCATAATCCTCTATTTAACTGATATTCAAGTCCTTTAGGTTTTTCTATATATTCTACTTCCCTCTCTTCTGAAAAGGCTAGTATACTATTTTCTGATATTGTAATTACTGCATAATCTTCTGTAAGTCGTTCAACTATTGCACCATATTTCCTTGCGACTATCTCAATATTTCCACCATATTTTACAATTAACCTCCATGTTCTATTTGCCTTATTATATCCCACACTTGCCTCTATATCTCTTTCTAATTCTCTATTAGTAAGTTGCATTGATATACGCAAATTTGGATCAATCTTAGTTGTTAAATCCATTAATACCCCTATACAATTTTGATGCATTATTAAAATTCTATTAGTAATCATTCAATTTTATGTTATAAACATTTTGTAGATTTTTTTAAATTCTTGGAAAATTGTGTATACTAATATTGTTTTCCTGCTATCTTAGTAGTATAATTATTACTATTAAACCACTATTAGGTATGAGGAGGAATAACCAATGAATTTACTAGCTAATATTCAAAGCGATGCAATTGGATTGCTTATTATTATTCTTATCCTAATATATGGTAGAAAGATATTTATTAAAGACTTTGAGCAACGAGTATATAATACTTTATTAATTACTTCTACTATTGAATTGATTTCTGACTGTGGAACATGGATCTTTGATGGTATGAACTTCTTTGGCGTTATTCCCCTATTACATTTCTGTACCTTCATTTTCTATATGACTACCTTAGCAGTATGCATTTTATGGGTAGTATTTTGCGATAGTATAATATTTAACTGCAACCACATATGTATGCGTCATATTTTTTATTTTATACCATTGGTTATATATGCAATACTGATATTATCTAGCATCAAAACTAACTGGATATATTATTATGATGAATACAATGTATATCATCGTGGACAATTTTATTTTATTTCTGTTTTATTTATTACCCTTTATATACTATGCTCTATTTTTATTATTCTATATTATGGACAAAAGAAAAACTGGGTTCAACGTCATGATGCATATTCTTTATTAATTTTTATTGTACCCCCTCTAGCATCTGTTATTATTCAAGGCATGTTTTACGGATTATCACTTCCAATTAGTATATCTATTTCTATGCTTCTTGTTTTTTTCCAAAGACAATCTGCTTTGATTACAACGGATCCATTAACTAACCTTAATAATCGTCGAGTTTACGAACAATATGTTGAACAAAAACTTCATAACACATTTGATAAACATATTTTATTTTTACTTATGATTGATGCTGACAACTTCAAACAGATTAATGATACCTATGGTCATAAAACAGGGGATGTTGCTCTTATTACTATTGCAAATCTTTTGCGTAATTGTTGCGATTCCACTGATTGTCTTGTACGACTTGGGGGAGATGAGTTTGTAATTGTTGGTGAACGTCAACATATAAAAGAAATGAATGAATTAATTGAAAGCATTTATAACTCAGTTGAGAATGAAAATAAAACTTCAGAATCTCCATATGCTTTATCACTAAGTATTGGTAGTTCAATATATAATTCTCTAGAACATCCTAATGTAGATGCTTTACTACATTCTGCTGATAAACATATGTATGAAGTGAAACATAACAAGAAAAATAATATGAGATAGTCAAGCAAAATTGTAACGCATATACTGATATTTTTAACAGTAACTAAACCTCTTCTCAAATGGTGTTAAATATCCATTTGATGAATGTGGTCTTACGTGATTATAATATACAAAAATATAATCATACGTTGCCTCATTAAATTTGTATTTCTCTAATCTAGTTCCTTTGCGAAGAATGCGGTGGCTTTTTTTAAGAAGTCATTTTCCTTTTGGCTTCAGCAAGCTCTCTGCGTAATTTTAAGATTTCAGCCATTTGATCTTTTTCGTTACTTAATTCTGGATTTGTTTTGCATTCTTCACTGTAGTCACGGATTCATTTCCGTAAACTGCCTTCGCCTAGACTATATTCTTGATTCACACTTTTCATTTGACGTCCTTCTTCAAGGACTAATTTCACCATTTTCTTTTTGAATTCTGGTGTGTAAGTTTTCTTAATTCCTGCCATTGTAATTGTCTCACTTTCTTATGAATTATTTTATCATAAATATCAGTGTTACTGTTACAACTTTAATTTAGCATCTCAACCACCGGATTAGCATATAAATATTTATGTAGGGTTACTGGGTCATAAATACTTCCCTCATAGCTATCCATACTGATAAATGTTCCTGTACTTGGATTCATGTATCTTGCTCTTAGATAGTAAAGTCCTGTGTTTGCGTTATACTGTTCTCCTGAATACAGGTATTCATTTTCTGTATCACCAGTTTTCGTTAGTGTAATACCGTAAGCATCGTAACTGTAGGTATCTGTTACTTTTCCAGCCTCGTTTGTTAACGCTCTTGTACTTCCATGTCCATCATAT
>JAVBSN010000010.1:0-45455 GCA_031547045.1 Lachnospiraceae bacterium | reverse complement strand
ACCTCATATAGGAAATACTTACGAGATAGTATTAGCAGATAGCATAGCAAGATATAAGAGATTTGTGGGGTTTGATGTAAGATTTCAGACAGGAACAGATGAACACGGACAAAAGATTGAGATTAAAGCAGATGAAGCTGGTATTACACCAAAGGAATTCGTTGATGATGTTGCAGGACAGATTCAAGGTATTTGGGATTTAATGAATACCTCATATGATAAATTCATTAGAACAACAGACGAATACCATGAAGCCCAAGTTCAGAAAATGTTTAAGAAGCTTTATGATCAAGGTGATATATATAAAGGCCACTACGAAGGAATGTACTGTACACCTTGTGAGTCGTTTTTTACAGAATCACAATTAGTAGATGGCAAATGCCCAGATTGCGGAAGAGAAGTACAACCAGCTAAGGAAGAAGCTTATTTCTTTAAGCTAAGTAAATATGCAGATAGATTAATAGAGCATATTAATACACACCCTAATTTTATTCAACCAGAGTCAAGAAAGAATGAGATGATGAATAACTTCCTTCTTCCAGGACTTCAAGATTTATGCGTATCAAGAACTTCATTTAAATGGGGTATACCAGTAGATTTTGATAATAAACATGTAGTATATGTATGGATTGATGCATTATCTAACTACATTACAGGATTAGGATATGATGTTGATGGTAGATCAGATGCTATGTTTAATAAATATTGGCCTGCTGATTTACACTTAATTGGTAAGGATATTTTACGTTTCCATACTATATATTGGCCAATAATGTTAATGGCCCTTGATATGTCTTTACCAAAGCAAATATTCGGTCATCCTTGGTTGATTCAAAGTGATGGTAAGATGAGTAAATCAAAGGGGAATGTATTATATGCAGATGATTTAGTGCAAGTATTTGGCGTAGATGCTGTTAGATACTTTGTCCTTCATGAGATGCCATTTGATAATGATGGTGTTATTTCTTGGGAATTAATAGTAGAGAGAGTTAATTCAGATTTAGCAAATACATTAGGAAATCTAGTTAATAGAACAATTTCTATGTCTAACAAATATTTTGAGGGTGTTGTGAATAATACTAATATTAAGGAAGATGTTGATGAAGACCTTAAGAAGGTAGTATTAGATACAAGAACAAAAGTAAATGCATGTATGGATAAACTTAGAGTTGCAGATGCAATTACAGAAATATTTAATTTATTTAAGAGATGCAATAAATACATAGATGAGACAATGCCTTGGGTATTAGCAAAAGAAGAAGATACAAGGCCACGTTTAGAGACCGTATTATATAACTTGGTAGAGAGTATTGTTATAGGAGCTAATCTACTTAAACCATTTATGCCAGAAACAGCAGATAAGATACTTGGTCAATTAAATGCACCAGTTAGAAAAGTAAATGAGTTAGTGTCATTTGGTAATTATCAATCAGGAACTAAAGTAACTGATACACCAGAAATATTATTTGCAAGACTAGATGTAGCTGAAGTATTGGCAAAGGTTGAAGAGCTTTGTCCAAAAGTTGAAGAAGATGAAGAAATTACAGAACCAGGAATAGATATTGAAGCAAAAGAAGAGATAACAATTGATGAATTTGACAAGATTCAATTACAAGTTGGTGAAATACTTGCTTGTGAGGAAGTTAAGAAATCGAAGAAACTTCTATGTTCACAAGTTAAGATAGGAAGTCAAGTAAGGCAGATTGTATCAGGCATCAAAGCTCATTACACTCCGGAAGAGATGGTAGGTAAGAAGGTAGTAGTAGTTACTAACCTAAAACCTGTTAAGCTTGCAGGAGTAGAATCACAAGGCATGATATTATGTGCAGAAGATGCAGAGGGTAACTTAGCACTTCTAACAACTGAAAAAGAAATGCCTAATGGAGCAGAGATTAAATAGAGAGGCGACTTAGTATGAGCAAGAAGAGTATTGTAGTTATATTTGGTGGTAGATCTTCTGAGCATGATGTATCATGTATGTCAGTTGTTACTATTGCAAATGCCATTAATGCAGATAAATATAACGTAACCTTAGTTGGTATTACCAAAGAAGGAAAGTGGTTATTAGTTGATAGCATTTCAGATATAAAGAATGGTGAGTGGAAGCAATCTAGAAAGAGTGCAGTAATATCACCAGACACTACAAAAAAAGAATTAATTATTTTAGAAGACAATAATTATAGCAGTGTATCAATTGATGTTATATTTCCAGTACTTCATGGATTATATGGAGAAGATGGAACTATTCAAGGACTATTTGAACTGGCAGACATTCCGTATGTAGGTTGTGGAGTATTATCCTCAGCAGTATCTATGGATAAGTTGTATACAAAAATAATAGTTGATACACTTTCAATAAACCAAGCACAGTATGTAGGTATTAGACGAAGTGATTTGTCAGATATGGATGAGGCAATTGCTAGAGTAGAAAATAAGCTAGCATACCCTGTATTTGTTAAGCCATCTTGTGCAGGTTCATCAAAGGGTGTTTCTAAAGCATCTAACAGAGAAGAATTGGTAAAAGCACTAGAAATAGCTGCTATAGAAGATAGTAAGATACTTGTGGAAGAAACAATTATAGGTAGAGAACTTGAGTGTGCAGTATATGGTGGTAATGAAGTAGATGCATCAGGAATAGGAGAAGTACTTGCGGCAGCAGAATTCTATGATTACGATGCAAAATACAATAATGCAGAATCAAAAACTGTAATTAACCCAGAACTTCCAGAAGGTAAAGAAGAAGAGATAAGACAAGCGGCTACAGCTATATTTAAAGCTGTAGATGGTCATGGATTATCAAGAGTAGACTTCTTCTTAGAAAAAGGTACAAATAGAGTTGTATTCAATGAGATAAATACATTGCCAGGATTTACATCAATAAGTATGTATCCAATGTTATGGAATGCAAAAGGATATGATATAGAAACTCTAGTAGAAAAACTTATCGAAAGTAGCTATCAAAGAGTATAATTTAAGAAAGAGGATATTATGAAACAATCTCCGATAGGTGTGTTTGATTCAGGCGTTGGCGGACTTACGGTTGTAAGGGAAATTATGCGTCAATTACCTAATGAAGATATAGTGTATTTTGGTGATACAGCCAGAGTGCCTTATGGAAGTAAATCAAAACAGACCGTATTAAAATATTCAAAACAAATAGTAAGATTTCTTAGGACCAAGAATGTAAAGGCAATTGTAGTTGCTTGTAATACTGCAAGTGCCCTTGCTCTTGATGAGATAGAAGAAGAACTTGATATACCTATTATTGGCGTGGTTATGCCTGGTGCTAAGATGGCAGCAGAGACTACGGTAACAAATAATATAGGTATAATAGCCACTGAGGCTACAATTAAATCTGGTATTTATACAGATTATTTAAGAGAGATTAATCCTAATATTACAGTAGTGGGTAAGGCGTGTCCTTTACTTGTACCTCTTGTTGAAGAAGGGCTTATTGAAGATAGAGTTACAGATGATATAGTAAGCAGATACCTTCATGAGATAAAGGAGTATAATGTAGACTCTTTAATATTAGGCTGTACTCATTACCCCTTACTTAGAAATACTCTTAAGAGGTTTATGGGAGATAAGGTTAACTTAGTTAATCCTGCTTATGAAACGGCAAAGAGTCTTAAAGAATTACTTTCTGAACAAGAGTTACTTAATACTGATAAGCATGCAGTTAATTATGAGTATTATGTAAGTGATGGTGTTGATAAATTTATATCATTTGCAGAAAATGTATTACCTTGCCATGTAACAGGAACAGAAGTAATAAATATTGAGAAATATTAGACTTGGAGAGGATAAGTAATGACGAAGAATGTTCAGGTACATATTATTGGAACTCAGTATATAGATGGAATTGAAGATAAGACAGAAATAAAAGGACTTGGAATCTATTACGAAAAGAATGGAAAACATTATTGTTTTTATGAACATTCTGATCCTGCAGATAAAACAGTATATAAGAAAACGATAAAGTTTGATTCTTGTCAGGTTGAAATGTCTGATAGAGGAGAAACGGCATCAATGATGAAGTTTGATGTTAACAATGACCATTCTACAGAATATAAAACAGTAATGGGGTTAATGAACATAGATATAAATACAAAAGCATATAAGCACAGTATTTTAGATAATATGATCGATATTGATATTGATTATGAATTAACTTTTAATGAAAATATTACATCTGGACATAGAGTGAGTATTAGAATAGAGTCGATTGGATAAACTAATATAAAGTATTTTAATAATATGGAGTTATAATGAACCAAGAGAAAATACATGAGGGATTTTTAGGAATCGCTACTACAGGAAAAGTATATACATTTAATGATAATGAAGATTATAATATATATGAGCCCACTTCTTATAGTGGGCTAGTTTCATTATTTGAGGAATTTGAGTTAAAACCAACAGATAAGTTAGTGGATTTTGGATGTGGACTTGGGAGAGTAATGTTTTATTGTAACCAAAGATTTTTATGTAGAGTAACAGGTATAGAAGCAGATGAAGAGGTATATGAGAAGTTGCTTGATAATAAGGCTTATTACTCAGCTAGGTTTCATGGAAGAGAAGAAGAAATAGAAACAATACGTGGCAAAGCAGAGGATTATGATATTCAACCTGAGGATAATGTATTTTATCTGTTTAATCCTTTTAGTGAAAATATATTTAATATAATTATGGATAAAATAGAATTGTCTCTTAACCAACACCCTAGAATGATAACAATAATATTATATCATGCTACGGAAGAATATAGAATGTTATTAGGAGATAGAGGATATTCTCTATATAGGTTAATTAGACTTCCTGAATATGAGTATGACTATTATGAGAAAATACATGTATACAAAAATTATCTATAACTTTTTTCTAATACTCCAAAACAATATAGAGATGCATATGTCAAAAACAAGTATAATTGCTACAGTATTTTTAAACTTCTTAGTATCTTTAAAACCAAGAACTCTAGCTACAACTATTCCAAATTCATTATTTAGACCAACAGATAAACCAACAATTAGGCTATATAAGCAACTTATAAATAAGGGAATTGCAAAGATAAGAATATGTGGCATAATATATCTGTAATGTTGTTTTTTGCTGTACTCATTTTGACACAATGCACCTCAAATTTCTATATATATTTTAATGTGTCTTCTTTTTTAATAAAGTCGTAGAAACTATTCTCCTTTGAACTTACAAATGGATTACCATATTTTCTTGCTCTGTTAAGTATATCGTTATACATATCCCTATATGCTTTTTCAATCTTTTCTCCATTATCAAAAGATGAGAAACCGTAAGAAAGTGTACTATAATATTCATATTCCATTTTTATAACATTGTCATAATAGTATTGAAATAATTCTTTTAAATCAGGTCTATCATCAATTCTAATGCAACGTTCTTCTTGCTCTAAAGCAGCAATTCTATCAGGTCTGCTTAATCGATAGTGGCTAAAATGATAGAAGATTAATTTGTGTTTATCATTTACATAGTATTCATCATCTATCTTGCTTATAAAGCGATTTTGAATATTCCAGAATGCAACATTGTATCCAGGATCTTTTAATACATATACTGATTTAAATAATGCAGGGGCAAAGTCCATCCATTTTTGATCCCACGCAAGAAAATCTTCAGATGATAGGAAGCATTTATCAAATAATTTTTCTCTCCACCATGATATTAACTCTCTTCCGTTTTTGTCATTTTTAATAGAGATATAACCTAGGTTATACACTCCGTATTGAAGAAAATCATCAATTTTAGAAATTTCAGTATCCCTATCTTCTTTGCCATTGGCTAAGTGAGGAGTAATAATAATTGAATAATCTTCTAATAATTTATACATATCATCCAAACTATTAAATATTAGTATATCAGAGTCTAGATATGTAATGCTGCTATAGTTATAAGTATCAAGAATCCACTCTAGATAATATGGCTTAAGGGCAGTGTTAAATTCTACTAAATCATACTTAAATGCCATGCTTTCAACATTGTCAATTCCTAAGTCAAATATATAATTTACCTTCATAGGAAAGTCGCAATTTGACTCTAGCTTAGATTTTATATCTTCAGATACTTTATCAACAATAAGAACATATAAATCAATATTCTTGTTGTGTTTGTTAATGCTATCCAAAAGGCTTTTTGCCTGAGCAAAATAATTTAGTGAAACGATGGTGCATATTGCGTTTTTATTCATTATAAAAAACCTCCTATTAATTGTTTTACTATTTAATTTTAAAATATATTAAGTAATTATTTATTTAAAGTTATAGCGATAATACTTAAGAAGGAATTAATTGGAAGTGATATACTAGAAATTATGCCTTCCCTTGAAAAATTAATTGTTTTGCTATATATGTTAGCAACTCTAACCCTTTGTGATTCGTCATTAACTTTTCGCTTTAGAACCTTTCCTTCCCAAACTACTTTCTTTGGAGAAGTATCAATATCATATTCGTTATGATTCCAACCATTAAATCCTAGACAAATTCTTTCTTTAGAACCGTCGGTATAATTAATGGTTATATAATCATATACCATTTCATTATACAGGGCGGAGCCTATAAATGTGATAGAGGAGTATGTATCCTTTTCTACATTTATCTGTTGACCTATGCAGACAACACTGTCGCCATGTTCTGTAAGAGTTGGAAATGTAAAATGTTCATCTTGTAAATCGTATACTGTTCCAAAGGGTACATCACCTTCATAATAATATCTATTATGTATAATTCTAATATCCGAATCTTTAGGAATATTAGAATTAAATAATACATGATTATGGTAATCAGATAAATCAATCATACTGAAAGTAGAATTTGACTGCTCAGGGTTATATTTGTTTCTTAATAGCTCTAAATCAGCATTTAAGCTGTATTCATATTCAGCTATTTCTTTAATTAATTTAGACATTACTATTTTCGTTTCAGTATACAAACTATTATTATGATAACTGTTTGCAAAAAGCATTCGCAAATAATTCCATTTAGAAGATGAAATCATGGCCTTATTAATTATTTCATCAAAAATATTAAAGTTAAAATAATTATTTAAGTAAGTTAATGCCTTTGTAAAAACAAGTCGACTTCGATATAACACTAATAAATCAAAATAAAATGGAACAAATAATACACTTTTATGACCTTGCACTTCAGTTCGTAAATCCATATCTAAAACATCATCAGCAAGCTGTAACATTTCCTTGTACCAATTATGGTTATTAGTATAGGAATATGATGTGACTTGTTCGCTTAGGTTTGGAAACTTAGAAAAGTATTCATCGCACCCATTAGTTACAGGTGTGTCTAATTTTTGAATCAGACATATTCTATCTAGGATTTCATATAAATCAATATCCTTTACAGTATCTTCCTTAGAAAAAGAGGCATACCATTGATAACTTTTTAAAAATGATTTTTTTGAAATATTAATAGTACTTCCTAGTTCGTGAAAATTAATTAAATTAACACTTTGATCTTTGTTGATTCCAACAACTAGAAGAGGAAGAATATTAATGTTTTCTTCTCCTGGTATAGTATTCCAAATTGATAATGAGTTATCTAGGCCTATTGCAACGGGTATGCCTTGACTTACACTTTCTTTGCATAGGTTATATATATCTGTTGGTGAATAATCAGTGTTGGTTTTGTTAATCTTATTAATAGATACACCCTGATAAGTATTTAGAAAATCCGTTAAATCTAAATAATGAACTCCTATTCTATTACCAATGCATTTATCTCCATCGTTCTTTGTATATGAAAAGTTCATTGTTCCATAAAACATTAAATCATGATTACAACCCCAAAGCTGTGTTAGTGTAGATATGATTTTTTCTTCGCAAAAATAAAAGTCGTCTTGCCAATGTGTATTAATGTTGGAACAGTCTATTGAATTAGTCATAAAAATCTCCTTTTTAAATATGATATGTGTAGTTTAGCACACATTGCTATAATATGTCAATATATGGAATAAAATAATAAAAAAGAAACGCAATTCTTCATTAAAAAGAAATTACGTTTCAAATATTTAATATTGTTCTGTAAAGACAAGAAAGGAAAATTATTTAGTCTTTTTAGCCTTTTTGGATTCTTTAGTAGCTTTTTTTTCTGCCTTAGCTTTTTCCTCTGCAACATACATTGCTTGATACTCTTTTTGTTTTCCGCGCATCTTTGAACGTAAACCTTTTTTAGGAGCAGCTTCAACTTTTCCACGAACATTTTTAACACTAACTACGTAAATACCACTTACCATTGCTTTAACTTCACCTTTAGTAGGAAGCTCATCAAAAATAGATTCATCACAAATAAGATTCATGATTTGAGGACCTATCTTTGCTTTAACAATAGGAAGTTTTGAATTGTGCATACGCTTTGGTGTCTGTTCCAATACTGCTTTTGGAAGACCCGCTTCCTTCATCTTCATAACTTTCTTACTTATAATAAACATTGTCATAGGTTGAGCAGCAGCTTCAAGTTGCTCCTTTTGTGACATTTGCTTTTTCTGAAGTTTGTTTCCGACTATATATAAAACAATTAGTATAATCATAGCAATTGCAGTGATTAATAAGGCAATCTGCCATCCAGTCATAAATATGTACCTCCTTTATATTATTATCTAAGTAATCATTCTAGCATTTTTTATTGCATTTGCAAAGAGTGTATATTATAAAATTTAGTTTCTATATTCATCTAACATAGCTTGAACTTTAGTCTGTACATATGCAGCCGAACGTTTTTTGTATTCTTCAGGAATATCAGTCTTTAAATTAATTGGCTCACCAAAAATAATCTTAACAGGACCTTTTTTCATTCTAAATTTGCCTAGATTCTCCATAAGGTCATCAGTTCCTATAATAGCTACAGGAATAACTTTACATCCAGACTTTTCAGCCATCTTAAGACTACCTTCTTTAAATGGAAGCATTTCATCTTTTTGATTTCTTGTGCCCTCAGGGCATAGAACCATATTATGACCTAATTTAAGGTATTCAGCTCCCTGCTTAATTGTCTTAAGACCTTCACGAGGATTATCTCTATCTAAGAATATGCAACCTATGTCTTGCATCCACCATTTAAGAAAAGGATATTTATACATTTCTATTTTTGCTACAAAACCAACAGGTTTCTTAATTGCATTGTGAACACATAATATATCCCAATAGCTTCTATGATTTGGAGTAAATAATACAGGTTCATTATCAGGAATAACATCATGATTAATAACTTCAAGTTTTACACTATTAAAAAATATACAAGATTCAAAGGCCCAGTGTATAACTTTGTGAGAAATACTCCATTTCTTTGTAGGGTTTTTCTTGCCTATTAACCATACAACAAGATGTAAGGGCATAGAAAAAACTAAAAATAATCCTAAAAAACCAAGAACTAAAAAGGTCCTAAATGTCATAAAATCACCTATCTTCCATAAAGTTTAGCAGTTTCAAATAATCGAGCTGCTAATTGATCATTCATATCATTATCAGTAAATCTCCAAGACCAGTTGCCCTCTCCAATACCAGGAGTGTTAAATCTAGCCCATGAGTCAAGGTTTAATACATCTTGCATTGGAACAATAGCCATATTAGCTACAGAAGAAAAACAAGATCTGATTAATGTCCAACACACATCGCCACCATCAGTGTTAAAGTATCTTCTAAGTTTATCCTTTGAAGATTCATAAGCATTTTTGTACCAGCCAAGAGTAGTGTCATTGTCGTGAGTACCTGTGTAGCATACACAATTTCTAACAAAATTATGTGGAAGGAAGTTGTTTTCCTCTGGATTCTCAAAACCAAATTGAAGAATCTTCATACCGGGTAAATCAAATTTATCTCTTAAATCTATTACAGATTGACCAATCTCACCTAAATCTTCTGCAATAATTGGAAGATGATAACCAAGAGTAGCTTCAAGGGTTGTAAAGAAGTTAATGCCAGGAGATTCTTCCCATTTACCATTTACAGCAGTCTCTTCGCCATAAGGGATAGCCCAATATGAATCAAATGCTCTAAAATGATCTATTCTTATAAAGTCAGCAAGTGTTAATTGGTATTTAATTCTTTCAATCCACCATGCATAACCTGTCTTAGTATGTTCGCTCCATTTATATAATGGGTTGCCCCATAATTGACCAGTAGCACTAAAGTAATCTGGTGGTACACCGGCAACTACAGTCGGATAACCCTCTTTATCTAATTGGAATAATGATTTGTTGCACCATACATCAACACTATCAAAAGCAACAAATATTGGTATATCACCAACAATCTTTATACCTTTATTATTAGCATATTCTTTCAAAGCAAACCACTGTTTTTGAAAAAGAAATTGAATAAAGTTATAATAGCCCATTTCCTCGAATAATTTTGTTGCCCAATCTTTCTTTTGTTTTGCAGTTGGCTTCTTTAGAGTTGGCTCCCACATATACCAAGGTGCGCCTTGATGGTAGTCTTTAGCCGCCATAAATAATGAATAATCAAAAAGCCAAGATGTATTAGTGCAGTAATCTTCATAGTCTTTCATAAGTTCTTCATTATTAGAAAAGGAATCATTAATATCTTTATCTATAAATCTAGAATAGGCTTTTTTAAGAAGCCCTGTCTTAAATTCAATTAATGTTCCAAAATCAATGTTAACAGGATTCCATGCTGGCATATCATCGAGGTCTTCATTTAATAATAATCCGTAATTTTTTAATTCATCTATAGAAATAATTAGGGGTTGCCCTGCAAAAGATGAAAATGGTTGATAAGGCGAATCGCCAAATCCAGTGTGTCCTATTGGTAATACTTGCCATAAGTTAAGCCCTGATTTTTCAAGGAAATCTACAAAATCATAAGAACCTTTTCCTAAATCACCAATGCCATAAGGGCTTGGAAAGGAAGTTGGATGAGCAAGAATACCGGCATATTTATCATGGTTTAGTTCTAAACCAGTTATATTTGTCATAAATGTATCCTCCTAAAGTCAAATTAACTAGAAATTTAACGAAAATGTGTGTTTTGTATAAATACACAACATTTTTATTATACATAATTGCATGATTTTTTACAAGGGAAAGAGTGTAAGAAGACGCATATATAAGTATATTGTGCTAAAAATGAAATAATACCAGAGTGTATCTTGCAAATATTATAACTTAAGAAAGGAGGCTTTTTCTTGACAAAATAGGACTTTCTCTGTATAGTATTTTATATAAAAAAGTAGGAGGATTCAAAATGGACGCAAAAGTAACATCAGTTATCGCTCACTTTGGTATTGTTGGTTTTTTAATAGCATATTTCTTTGGTGACAAGGAGAGCTCATTATCACAATTCCATTTAAATCAAGGATTAGTTCTTGGATTATTTGCAATTTTAGGTATAGTACCATGTATTGGTCAAATATGGCTTATAGTAATATGTATATTTGAGATTATGGGTATTATTAATTCTATGAATGAAGAAGAGAAACCAGCACCTATGGTTGGTGGTATTCAATTAATCTTCAAATAAGAATGCGAGAATAATCTACATAAATAAAAGGCAATCAGGATATTGATATCTAGATTGCCTTTTATTATTTGTATGCTACTTGTTCTTCTTATTTTTCTCATTAAGTAATTGTAACTTAAGGTCATATAATGGCTGAGAAAGGTCTACATATACTTCTTGTGGATTTACAAGACGTCTTGTTTCATCCCATAAAGTATTAAGTTCTTCAGCGCAGTAATCTCTTATATCCATTGTTTTTGGAGATTCATATAGGCATTGTCCTTTTATAAATACAGGAACTAAGATTTCTCTTATAGTGTAAGTTCCTGCTTCTAGAGTCGAACGTTTCCAAGTGTCAATAGGATCAAATATTTCTAAATCCTCGTTTTCATCATATGTTTCACCAACTAGTGAAATTAAATCTGCCTTAAGTTTGTGTGTTTCTTTATCATATATACGAAATACGGTTTTATTTCCTGGGTTAGTTATCTTAACAGGGTTCTCTGATATTTTAATTTTAGCAGTGAATTCTTCTGCATTTGGACTTTTAACAGCAGCAAGTTTATATACACCACCAAAAGCAGGGCAATCAGCAGAGGTAATAAGATTAGTTCCAACACCCCAAGATGTAATAGTAGCACCTTGTGTCTTTAAACTGTCTATTAAGTATTCGTCCAAATCGGAAGATGCAGAGATAACAACTTCAGGAAGACCAGCATCATCAAGCATCTTACGTGCTTTTTTAGAAAGATAAGCTAAGTCACCACTATCAAGTCTAATGCCTAAGAATTTTGGCTTAATAGGAGAAGCCTTCATCTCATGGAATATTTTAATTGCATTTGGAACACCAGATTTTAGAGTATTATATGTATCAACTAATAAAATGCAAGATTCTGGGTACATATTGGCATATGCTTTAAAAGCAGAATATTCATCACCGAAACTCATAATCCAACTATGAGCATGAGTTCCTTTAACTGGAACATCAAATGTTTGGCCACATAATACATTAGAAGTACCGACACAACCACCAATCATAGCAGCTCTTGCACCTAGAGTACCAGCATCTGGGCCCTGAGCACGTCTTAGTCCAAATTCCATAACTCCGTCACCTTTTGCAGCATAGCATACTCTTGATGCTTTTGTAGCAATTAGACTTTGATGATTAATTATATTTAATATAGCAGTCTCTACTAATTGTGCTTCCATAATAGGAGCAATAACTTTTACAAGAGGTTCTTTAGGGAACACAACAGTTCCTTCGGGAATAGCGTATATATCTCCTGTAAAATGAAATCCGGCTAAATACTCTAGAAAGTCAGCTTCAAATATACCAAGACCTCTTAAATAATCTATATCTTCATAAGAAAAAGATAGACTTTTAACATATTCTATTACTTGTTGTAAACCAGCAGTTATTGAATAACCACTACCAGATGGGTTTTTTCTATAAAAAACGTCAAATACAACAACATCATTGTTTTGTTCTTTAAAATATCCTTGCATCATTGTAAGTTCATACAAATCTGTAAGAAGTGTCAAGTTACGACTAGACATTTTCTTATCCTCCAATTGTTAAAAAGTATTATAAATAAATCATTTCAGAGTAGTGTACCATATATCAAAAAATAATTCTAGATATTACATAAAATATAAAACGAGCTGTAATGAAAACAATATATTCCTAAGTTATAGTAAGTATATCGTTACAAACAGCTCGTTAGTTGATTAATTATATTAATTCTTAATTTCCATACATACCATTTTTGCTCATATAATCATATATTTGCTTGCCGTGTTCTTGCTCTTCCTTTTGAAGATGATTTAGAACATCACGAAGTTGGTCGTTAGTAAATTCAAAAATACTTGTGTTGTATGTTGAAGAAGCGTGTTTTTCTGTAGCAAGGCTATCGTCACATAAATATTTATCATGAGTCTTATCTTCAGAATTACCTAATGGAGCATATTTACCCTCGCAATTAGAAGAATTTTGATTTTGAGATTGACCTTGTCCACCAGCATTCATAGAAGGAACGGTACCACCAAGAATAGTATTGATAGTGTCTAAATGTTGTCTTTCACGATTTGCTATGTCAGTAAATAATTGAGATAGCTCAGGGTCGATAGCAGAATCTGAATAGTGAGTATATTTATCTACACATAATTGCTCCTGAGTCTTAATGTCATTTAATAAAGTTGTTTCCTTTTGTGTTAAAACCATAATAATTACCTCCAAAAATTTTTTATAACTGAATACTTCCCAGTTAAGAACAAAAATATACATAAGATATGAAGAAGATTCTCTGGTATATAAAATGCTAATAAAAATTATGGTTATAGTAATTTGTAATGGTGGTTAATAGCCAGTGAAAATGCTTGATAATAATTATGATTTATGGCAAACTTATAAAAAGTATATGTATTAAAGAATACATTATAGAGAATGGGGAATCGGATGAATACGATAAATGTGTTTTTTGCAGAAATACTCGGGATAATTATATTGTTGATTCATTATCATCAGAATAAATATACCAATAAAAATTTAAGAAAAATATTTAGTGTTACATTAATAATCACATTAGTATTGATAATAACAGAAATGGGTCATGATTATTTAGAGGGGATTAGTGGAAGTAACATTTACTATGCGCTGAATATATTAAATTTTATATTCATGTTGCTACAGCCACTGTTATACTATTCAGCAATGATTTTTGTGTTCTATTATGTTGATAGAGATAAAAATCTTCTAAAAAGAATGATGATATTTACTATTGTGGCTGAGTTGATAGTACTTATATTGTTGTGTGTGAATATCAACACAGGCTTTTATTTCTACATTGATGAAAATAATATGTATCATCGAGGAACTTTAATTATCGTCAGACTTGTTATGTCATATTTCCCAGGAGTATTATCCATAGTATTACTTATAGTAAATAGAAAGAGGATAAGTAAGCGTGATTTGATTTTGTTTATGCTTTACTTGTTTCCGTGTTCATTTGGTTCTGCAATAGATTATATTGTAGATGGTTCAAGGTTAGTTTTTCCATTAACATTTTGTGCTGAACTGTTTACATATTTATTTATTATTAGAGTGGATGCATTAAAAGAGCGTAATAAGAGAGAACTTGCAGAAATGGCATCTAAACAGAAGTCAGAATTTTTAGCAAATATGTCTCATGAAATAAGAACGCCAATGAATGCAATTATAGGATTGTCAGAGCTTATTTTACGAGAAGAGTTACCTAATGATGTTTATGAAAATGCAATGTCAATTAAACAGGCGAGCAATAATTTGCTAGCAATTATTAATGATATTCTTGATATATCAAAAATTGAATCAGGGAAACTTGAACTTATATATGATGAATACTATTTCGAATCGCTAATAAATGATGTTTACACAATAACTACAGTTAACATATCCCAAAAACCAGTAGATTTTGTAGTTGATGTGTCAGAGGATTTGCCAAGTTTATTGTTAGGGGATGAGGTCAGGTTAAGACAGATAATATTAAATCTTTTAAGTAATGCAGTGAAATTTACCCAAGAGGGTGAAGTGCGTTTAAAAATTAGTTGCACTATCGAGGATGAGTATGCATATCTAACTATAATCATATCTGATACAGGAATAGGAATAAAGCAAGAAGATATAGATGCACTTTTTGAAGAATTTACTCAGGTGGATAGATTAACAACTAAAGGTATTCAGGGAACAGGATTGGGACTTGCCATATCTAAAAAGCTTGCTAATATGATGGACGGTGATATTGTGGTACGAAGTGAGTATGGTAAGGGTTCTGAATTTGAAGTAACTATTAAGCAGAAAGTAATAGAGTATTTACCGTTCAAATTTGATGTGAATAAACAAATAGCAGATGTGTTTAGTGGTAAATTTACCGCACCTACAGCTAAGATTTTGGTTGTAGATGATGTTGAAACAAACATAAAGGTTGCTGCAGGATTGTTGTCGATTTATGAAGTTCAAGTTGAAACAGCTTTATCAGGTAGAGAAGCTATTAATAAAATTGAGAAAAATAAATATGATATTGTATTTATGGATCATATGATGCCTGAAATGGATGGTATTGAAGTAACGGAAAAGATTCGTGAAAAGGGATATAAAGATTTAATAATTATAGCGCTTACAGCCAATGCTGTAACAGGGGTAGTAGAGAAGTTTTTGGGTTGTGGAATGAATGATATATTGTCAAAACCTATTGAAATGCCAAAGTTAAATGCAATACTTGAAAAATGGCTTTCTGAGGATAAAATTATAATAACAGATGAAGATGAACAAACAGATAGTGTTGAGACTAATTTAGGATATACAATACAAGGTATTGATTTAGTTGAAGGTATACAAAGAACTGGTGGTGATACTAATGAGTATTTATCTATATTAGCAATATTTATAAAAGATGCAAAACAAAAAATTATACAGATTAAGGAATGTAAAGAAAACGGAGATATTAAGCTCTATACGACATATGTGCATGCATTGAAAAGTGCATCAGCAAGTATTGGTGCAAAGGAAATATCCGAATTGGCACATTCTCTTGAGAAGGCAGGACATGAAAATAATATTCAATATATAGAAGAGAACACGGATGAATATTTAGCTATGCTACAGAGTCTAATAGAAAATGCCGAACCTTACTTGATAAAATCTAATGAAGATATAGTAGTATCTGATTATAAAGAACAGTTGCTGATGCTAAAGGAAGCAATTGAGAATTTTGATGTTTCAGCAATGGAGAAGGTAACAGATAAATTACCAGATGGAGGAATATTCCTTAAAATGAGAGAGGATATTTTACTGTTTGAGTATGATAGTGTTATAGCAGAAATTGATGAAATAATGTTAGAGGAATCTAATTAAGTAATAAGGTGTAAGTTATTAATATATATTAATAGGAGGCAAACATATGTCAAAATTATTAATGGTAATAGATATGCAAAACGATTTTATAACAGGAGCATTAGGTACACCAGAAGCAGTTAAGATTGTTCCTAATGTAGTTAGAAAAATAAAGGAATATCAAGAAGCTGGTAGTCAAATAGTATTTACTAAGGATACTCATTTTAAGAATTACCTTGAAACCCAAGAAGGTAAGAATCTTCCTGTGGAGCATTGTATAAAAGGAACTGCTGGTTGGGATATATGCGATGAGATTAAGGCAGTTATTAATCCAGAAGATAGCACTGTATATGAGAAATTAACGTTTGGCTCAAGTGAATATGCAATGGACTTAAGTGATGGAATATATGAAGATGTAGAAGAGATTGAGATGGTTGGATTATGTACAGACATATGTGTAATCTCAAATGCAATGATTGCAAAGACTTTTTTAACAGAGGTTAAGGTAAGTGTTGATAGCAGTTGTTGTGCAGGAGTTACACCTGAAAGTCATAATAATGCACTTGAAGCAATGAAAATGTGCCAAATTAATATAATATAGAATTTAAAATTATAGAGGGTTTGCTCAATGAGCAAACTCTTTATTACTATATATATCTAAAATAAATATAGTAAAGTGTGTCCAATTTATTATATATTTTAATTAAAAATTTTCTGATATACTATGAACTAAAGTGGGATAATATAATATATAACCATTATAAATATATAAAAAATAAGAAAACAATATGCAAGGAGAGATATAATGAAATTTTTTATTGACACAGCAAACACAGAAGATATTAAGAAAGCAAATGAAATGGGAGTAATATGTGGAGTTACAACTAATCCGTCATTAATTGCCAAATCAGGAAGAGACTTTAATGAGGTAATAAGAGAAATAGCTTCAATAGTAGATGGAGCAATAAGTGGAGAAGTTAAGGCATCGACAGAGGATGCTGATGGAATGATTGCTGAAGGAAGAGAAATAGCAGCGCTTCATCCTAATATGGTTGTTAAGATTCCTATGACTATAGAAGGTCTTAAGGCTGTTAAAGTATTATCGTCTGAAGGTATTAAGACAAATGTTACATTAATATTTACAGCCAACCAAGCATTACTTGCAGCAAGAGCAGGTGCAACTTATGTATCACCATTCTTGGGAAGATTAGATGACATAAGCACTTATGGTATTGATTTAATACATCAAATAGTTGATATATTTAATGTATCAGGAATTAGTACAGAAATAATTGCCGCAAGTGTAAGAACTCCTATTCATGTAACAGATTGTGCTTTAGCAGGAGCTCATATTGCAACAGTACCTTATGATGTAATTGTTCAGATGACAAAACACCCATTAACTGATATAGGAATTGGAAAATTTAAAGAGGATTATAGAAAAGTATTTGGAGAATAAGAGGATAATTATATGCTACTAGATAAGAATGATGTATTTGTTATGGCAGGAGATTCTGTAACAGACTGTGGAAGAGATTATAATGCAATACCAGCAGGATGGGGGTCACAAGGCGATGGATACGTTAATTTAGTTGATGCATTTCTAACATCAATGTATCCAGAAAATAAAGTATCAGTAATTAACAGAGGAATAAGTGGAAATACTGTTGTAGATCTTGCAGCCAGATGGGATAGAGATGTATTAAGTTTTAATCCTTCTTGGGTAAGTATAATGATAGGTATAAATGATGTATGGAGACAATTTGATGGAGAACTTATGAGAATAGATATAGTTACTCCAGAAATATATAGAAGCACTTTAGAGGATATTATCCTTAAAACAAAGCCAGTTGTAAAAGGAATGTTTATAATTAGTCCATTTATGATGGATGCAAATAAGGAACAGCCAATGAGAAAGAGAGCAGTAGAATATGCTGCTATATCTAAAGGGTTAGCTGATAAGCATGAATTAATATATGTAGACGTACAAAGTAAGATTGATACATTTATGGAAAGTTTAGATGAGTATTATTTAAGTTCTGATAGAGTTCATCCTAATTATAAAGGACACGCAATTATTGCTAAAGCATTACTTGATGCTATGGGAATTAACTGGAATAGATAAAGAAAGGTATATACTGTATGCAAAAATATCTTGAAAGCATTGAAAACGTTATTGAACAAGGACCATATTCACCTGATTGGTCATCTATAGGAAATTGGCAAGTGCCAGATTGGTTTACAAAAGCTAAATTTGGAATATTTATTCATTGGGGATTATATAGTGTTCCTGCTAATTCAAATGAATGGTATTCAAGAAATATGTACATAGAAGGAATGCCAGCATTTGAGCATCATGTTAAGACTTTTGGTGAGCAAAAGGATTTTGGATATAAGGATTTTATACCAATGTTCACAGCAGAAAAATTCAACCCTGATGAGTGGGCTGCTTTATTTAAAGAAGCTGGTGCAGAGTATGCATTTCCTGTAGCTGAGCACCATGATGGATTTCAAATGTACAAAAGTGAAATATCTCATTGGAATGCCTATGAAATGGGGCCTAAGAGGGATATATTAGGTGAACTGAAAACTGCTTTTGAAAAACAAAATATGGTGTTTTGCACATCTTCACATAGAGGTGAGCATTGGTTCTTTATGGGCCATGGCAAGGAATTCGATAGTGATATAAAAGATCCAATGGAGAGAGGAGATTTCTATTGGCCAGCAATGTCAGAGCCTGATAATCAGGATTTATTTAGTGAGCCTTATCCAACAGAAGAATTTTTAAATGATTGGTTGATTCGTACTTGTGAAGTAATAGATAATTATAAGCCGGCCTTATTATATTTTGACTGGTGGATACAGCATGAAGCATTTAAACCATACCTTAAAAAGCTTACAGCCTACTACTATAATAGAGGAATAGAATGGGGTAAGAAGGTGGCAATATGCTATAAGCATGATGCTATGATGTTTGGAACAGGTATTGTTGAGATTGAAAGAGGTGCTTTTGCAGATGTTAAAGCATATCCTTGGCAGACGGATACTGCTGTAGCTAGAAATTCATGGTGCTATACAGATACTCTAGAGTATAAGAGTAGTAATGAAGTAATAGCTACACTAATAGATGTTGTTAGTAAAAATGGAAACTTACTTCTAAATGTTGGACCTATGGCAGACGGTACAATTCCAGAGGGAGATAAGAAGATCCTTGAAGACTTGGGAGTTTGGATGAAGGTAAATGGCGAAGCTATAAAGGGCAGTAAGGTATGGCGAAAAGCAAAAGAGGGTCCGACAGAAGATGTTGAAGGTCAGTTTGGTGATGGCAAAGAAAAGACATATACAAGAGAAGATTATAGATTTACTGTAAATAATGGTGCTATATATGCATTTTCAATGAATTATCCAGAAGATGGAAGAATAGTAATTACATCTCTTAAAAAGTCAGCAAATCAAAATGTTCCAGAATTTCATGGAATTATTGATAAGGTAAGTGTACTTGGATTTGATGAAAAGATAGACTTTGAGATAACAGATGAAGGACTTGAATTTACTACTAAGGAAGTATCAAGTGATTTCCCTGTTGTAATAAAAATAGAAATGGCATAGGAGGAGCATACATATGAATAAAGTGTGGAACCACAATAAAATATCATATGGTGGCGATTATAACCCTGAACAATGGGATGAGGCAACTTGGGAAGAAGACATGAGAATGTTTAAGGTTGCTAATATTGATACAGTTACAATAAATGTATTTTCATGGGCAAGTTTACAGTCAGACGAGAATACATATCATTTTGAAAAGTTAGATAAGATTATGAAGATGGCTACAGACAACAATCTTAAAGTATGTCTTGCTACCTCTACAGCAGCACACCCAGCTTGGATGGCTAAGAAATATCCTGAGATTCTTCGTACTGATTTTCAAGGAAGAAAGCACAAATTTGGAGGAAGGCATAACTCTTGTTCAAATAGTTTAGTGTATCAAAAATATTCAACAAAGATTGCTAGATTACTAGCAGATAGATATAAAGACTACGATAATATTCTTGCTTGGCATATATCAAATGAGTATGGTGGAGAATGTTATTGTGAGAATTGTGAGAAAGCATTTAGAGTATGGGTTCAAGACAGATATAAGACTATTGAAGAACTTAATAGAGCTTGGAATACAGCATTTTGGGGTCATACATTTTATGAATGGGATGAGATTGTACTACCAAACATTTTAAGTGAGCATTTTGAAATGTGTGGTCGTGATTGTACACAATTCCAATCAATATCAATAGACTATAGAAGATTTAATTCAGATAGTATGCTTAAATGTTATAGAATGGAATATGATGCAATAAAAGAAATAACTCCGAATATTCCTATTACAACTAATCTTATGGCATTTTATAAACCACTTGATTATCAAAAGTGGGCTAAATATATGGATTTTGCATCTTGGGATAGCTATCCATCAAATAGTGATTCGCCAGCTAGAATGTCTATAAATCATGATTTAATTAGAGGACTTAAAGGTGGTGCGCCGTTTGTACTTATGGAGCAAACACCAAGCGTTACAAACTGGCAACCATACAATGCACTTAAAAGACCAGGAGTAATGAGGTTATGGAGTTATCAAGCAATTGCTCATGGAGCAGATACAGTTATGTTTTTCCAAATGAGAAGAAGTATTGGTGCTTGTGAAAAATATCATGGAGCTATTATAGATCATGCAGGACGTGAAAATACAAGAGTATTTAGAGAGGCAACAGTACTTGGTGAAGAACTAAATATATTACAAGATGTTACTCTAGGTGCAAGGCAAGAATCTAAGGTTGCAATTCTATTTGATTGGGATAACTGGTGGGGTGTTGAATATTCAGCAGGCCCTAGTATATTAATGAAATATCATGATGAAGTTATTAATTATTATGAGGCACTTCATTCTCAAAATATAGGTGTAGACATTATTGGTGTTGATGATAGTCTTGATAAATATGATGTGGTAATAGCACCTATTTTATATATGGTTAAAGGTAATTATGATGAGAAAGTAAGAAGCTATGTTAAAAAGGGTGGTACATTTGTAACTACTTTCTTTAGTGGATATGTAGATGATAGTGATATAGTAGTCGGTGCTTATCCAGGAAAACTTAGTGATATACTTGGAATCTGGGTTGAGGAAAGTGATGCTCTACCAGAAGGAAATACCAATTCATTTATTTACCAAGAGAAAACATATGAAGCATCTTTACTTTGTGATATAATTCACTTAGAAGGTGCTAGTAGATTAGCTGATTATGAAGAAGATTTCTATGCAGGAAGTCCAGTTATAACTGAAAATAAATTTGGTAGTGGTAAGGCATATTATGTTGGAGCTAGATCCAACGCTGAATTCTACAAACAGTTTACATCTGATATATGCAAAGAAAAAGATATTAAGCCAATGTATGCTCCTATTGAAGGAGTAGAGGCAGTGGTTAGAGAACAAGAGGATTATAGTATACTATTCTTGTTAAATCATAGTAATGAAGATAGAGAAATTATTATGGATAATACCTATGAGAATCTACTTGATAAGAGTATTATTGAAGAAAACGCACACTTTACACTTAAGAAAAAGGATGTATTAATACTTAAAAAAGATAAGTAGTTTACGGTGAGGCAATGACTATATACAGAAAAATCAAGTCAATATTTCGAGATATAAAATTAAAACAGAGAATGCAGCTAGTATATTTATTTGGCTGCATTATTCCTCTTGTTTTTGTAAACTTATATATGTATAACGGAACCAAGAAGGTTTTGTTAGATCAGGCTAAGGAAAATGAGGTAGGAGAACTTAGATTAATTGCAGATTCAATTGAAAGTAGTATGGATATATCTGCAGATGTATCTAAGCGATTATATTTTAACGATGATATTGAAAAGATAGCTTTTCATAAATATAGTAATTATTCAGAAATACTAGAAGACTATAGAAATTCTACGGCAATATCAGATTATTTAAAATACTATTACCAAGATATTGCTAGTATTAGTGTATATGTTAATAATGAAACCATATCTGATAATGAATATTTCAAATTTGCTACTTCTAAAATAAAAGAAAAGGGGTGGTATAGAAAGACCATGGAGTATCGTGGTGCGCCAGTATGGTCATACCAGACAGATGTACTTACAGGTAATAAGAGAATTAGACTTACTCGTGTGTTATACACAGAAAGTCTAAATATGGCAGGAATTATAAGCATAACCCTTCAAAATAAGGTTAGCGAAGCCCCTATTCATAATAGACCTGTTAATACAATGTTGATATATAACAATAAAGAGGTAATTCATAGTAATTATCAAAATGATAATTATTCTGAAATAATTGATCTGGTGAGGGAACGAGGGGAAGAAGAATTTTGTGGTAGGATAGAATACCAAGGTGAAAAGTGTCTTCTAACATATATAAAGATACAGCCGGATTATTCTAATGACTATTATTCTCTTGTTAGTATTCAGTCATATAATGATATTGTGGCAGCAGCAACAAAGAATTCATTAAGCAGTTTAGTGCCCATGACTATATGTATAATAATAACTCTTATACTTATTACAGTATTTACAGATTGGTTTTCTAAGAGAGTAAATGTATTTAAAGATACAATGCATAAAGCAGCAACGGGTGATTTTAATATAGATGAAGGTAGAATAACTGGAAAAGATGAAATAGGAATGTTATATGATGACTTGAATAGTATGATAACAGACATTCAACAGTTAATGATAACGGCTGTAGAAGAACGAGTTCAGAAAGAGCAAGTATATTCAAGGCAAAAAGATGTTGAATTTAAAATGCTTGCCAGTCAGATAAATCCACATTTTCTATATAATACTTTAGAGACTATAAGAATGATAGCAAGGGTTAATGACCAGCCTGATATTGAAGAGTTGACAAGAATGCTTACCAAGTTGCTAAGAAGAAATATACAGGTAGGACATGATCTTCAAACCCTTAAATCAGAACTAGAATTGGTTGAGTGCTATATGAAGATACAAAATTATAGATTTATGGATAGAATAACTTCTAGGATTGAAGTTAATAATGAGGATATTGATGGACTAATGGTTATGCCTCTTCTTGTTCAGCCCTTTGTGGAAAATGCTTTTGTACATGGCATGGAGAACAAAGAAAGTGATGGAGAAATATTAGTTAAGGTAGAAGTGATTGATGATGTATATATCTACATTCAAGATAACGGATGTGGTATGAGTGAAGAAGAACTTAGAAATGTTATTAAGTATCTTAACGATTTTGAAAACCTTGATAGAACTCATATAGGCATATGTAATGTTAATCAAAGAATAAAATTAAAGTATGGTGAAGAGTATGGTGTAGTATGCATAAGTGAAGAAAATATAGGTACAAAAATCACTATAAAACTTCCGGCTATATATAAAGAATAAAATATTTTAGACACTCAATATATAAGATTAAGTATAAAACAAGGCACTGGATAGAACAAATTCAGTGCCTTGCCGTCTGTATTTAAATTGCAATATATAGGTTACATACCATGTTTGTTAATTTCTTGGTTAATGGATTCTTGATAAATATCGGCGTAAGTTTTTGAATCCTTAATTAAGCCATCACAGAAATCAGCAACATCACTGCCAGTAACTTCTATTACACTTTTTCCCTGAGATGAACCTTCTTCAAAAAGATCTATTATCCCAGCAAGCAACCCAAAGTCGTCATTTAACTCCACAGGGCCAACCTTAAAGAAGTACTTTTGAATCTCTTTATAAACTATCTGATAATCTTGTGGGAGTGCTTTGACGCGTGTCACATGCGCTCGCCATTCTTTTTTTTCTTCTATAATATCTTGTATACTCATGTTATCCTCCTATTTGCCTAATTTTTTAGCAATATTGCGATTGAGTTGTTCTCGCCATTTATCACGATAAGACTTGGCGCCATCATCCCCAACCAAGGCTGAACAGAACCCCTTGATGTCGTCGCCTAAAGCTTCCTCGACGCTCTGCCCCTCGGCGGCTGTTTCCTCGAGTAGACCCAGCACGCCATCAAAAATAGGCATAAGGTTGCGACCAGTAAAATCTGAATGTGGATAAATGTTAGCTTTGATGTTCTCCCATGCAACTTGATAATCCTTTGGTAATTTTTTGGCACGTAACTCAAAAGAATTGATTTCTCTGTTCATGTCATTACCTGTGATTTTATCCCAAAAATTCATTGTGTATTCTCCTTTAACTCACTTATTTTAGATGATACAAATTCCCATTTTTCCCAGAACTTCTGTAATTCCTTGTAACCCGCGTCGTTTAATGAGAAAAACTTGCGAGGTGGGCCTATATCAGACACTTTTTTCTCAATATTCACAAGGTTATTTTTTTCAAGTCTAATTAATATTGTATATATTGTTCCATCTACTACATCGGTGAAACCTAATGTATTCAGCTTGCGGGTAATTTCATAGCCATAGGTTTCACCTTGGTTAATAATTTCCAGAACACAGCCCTCTAATACACCTTTGAGCATTTCAGTCAAATTATCCATAGTTATAATCCTCCAAAAATAATTATTGATATATAGTATTACTTAGTACTGGTATATAGTAACACTTACTAGTGGAATTGTCAATAGAATATTAAAAGTGCAATTATTCAAGGAAAAAGATAGAATTCTTAAGGTATATTTATAGGAATTCATAGGGTAAGATTTTTATAGTGCATACGCATGTAAATATTAACTAAGGCGTTAGTTGAGAAAAGGAGAACAAGATATGAAAAAACAATTTAAAAAAGGCTTATCAGTATTTTGTGCAGCTTTAATGGTACTAGGTGGAATCCAAGTAGCTGGTAAAGAGGCAAAAGCTGAAGGCGACACAGTAGCATATCTATCATTTGCTGATAGTGCATGGGGGGATGCTCAATATTGGAATGATGGTAATGACTATGCAGTTAAAGCTAAGACTGCAGATGTAACAGGTGACGGTACATATACAGTATCACTTGACTTCTCAGGAACAGAGGCTGGTAAGGCAGCAGATATAGCTTTCTTAGATGTAGAGATTGCTAATGGTGAAGCTGCATACCCAGATAGCTTTATGACAATTGATTCAGTAAAGATTAATGGTAAAGAAGTTGAAGTAGGTGCAACTTACACAAGTTCAGATGATGATATAGCAACACGTACTAACTTATATAATGAATGGGTATCTTCAGTAGATAAAGGACGTACAGCAGATGGAAAATCTGATGATGTTACTGCTACTCCAATAGATGGTAAATCATTTACAGATATAGAGACAATCGAAGTAACATTTACATTAGGTTCAGGTGTAGCTTTTGGAGAGACAAAAGCTGAAGGAACAGCAGCAAAAGAGCTTCCGTCTGAAGGAACAACTGCTTACTTATCATTTGCTGATAATGCATGGGCTGTTCAATATTGGTTCGATGGAAAGGATTATTCACCAGTTGAAGCTACTAATGCAACAGTAACAGGATATGGTGAATATACAGTATCACTTGATTTCTCTAAAACAGAAGCAGGTTCAGCTCCAGATATGGTATTTATGGATGTAGAAGTAGCTGGTGGAGAAGAATACTTCCCTAACTGCTATATGGATATTAAATCAGTTAAGATTAACGGTGAAGCAGTTGATCTTGGTACAACATATACAAGTTCAGATGATGGTATTGCAACACGTACTAACTTATTTAACACATGGGTAACAGAAGTAACAGAAGGTCGTGCTGGTGATGCTGATTTAGCAGAGGCAACAGCAACTCCTGTAGATGGAACTAAATATACAGATATTAAAACGGTTGAAGTAACTTTCGAATTAAAAGAAGGTGAAGCAGCTACAGTAGAAAAAGATTATTCAAATGGATTCAATGCTTTCTTAATGTTTGCTGATGGTAGCAAAGCATGGGAAAATTATGAAGCAGGTGTTGGTACAGAGTGTACAGTATTGGGTGATGGTGTTTACGAAGTATCACTTTCAGCAGAACAATGCGGCGCTACTGGTAAAGCAGCTCCAGACGAATCAGCATTAGTATTCCTTGTAGATATTGAAGGCTTAGGTCAAGCAATGATTGATTCAGGAACTCTTGATATGAATGATGATGAGAAATACATCGTAACAGATGCAGTTGCTAAGGTTGCAGTATTTGTTGATGGTGAAGAAGTAACTTCTAAGAGCAGTAACATAGTACTTGGTGATATTGAGCAAAACGGAAGATTAAGAATTGATTTATTCAACGCTTATGACAATGCAGGAACTGCAGAGAAACCAGTAGTATCTCCAGCATTATTAACTCCAGAAAAAGAAATCAAAGTAGTATTCTCTTTATCAGGAACAGGATTTAACAGTGATGCAGATACAGATATAGATGCATACCTTGGAAAGGGTGGAGAAGAAGAGGCAGCTCCAACAGTAGCAGAAAAAGATGGTTTATCAACAGGAGCAATCATTGCAATAGTAGTAGCTGTAGTAGCAGTTATTGCAGCAGTTGTAGTAGTTGTAGTTCTTAAGAAGAAAAAAGATGGCTCTAAGGAAGAGTAATATACAATACAAAAAAAACTTATAAAATGTGTAGGTCCAACGTGTAATGCGTTGGACCTTTGTAGACTGCTAAGTAGAATGAATTTTATGTAGTAATTCAAAATTAAAAATAAAATATATTGACAGTTATCTATGTAATGTATATAATGATACATAGACAAATATCTATGTGAGGTGATTAATGATGAATGAAAAATATGTTCAAAATGTTGGACTGTTTAAAGCACTTGCAGATACAAACAGACTTATGATTGTGGATATGATTTCCTGTGGAGAGCTATGTGCATGTAAGATTTTAGAGAAGTTTGATATTACACAACCGACCCTTTCTCATCACATGAAAATTCTATGTGATTGCGATTTGATAAATGTACGCAAAGAGGGAAAATGGATGTACTATTCTTTGAATAATGAAAAAGTACAGGATTTAAAAGATTTCTTGTGTTCTGTTACAACAAGTACCGAAGATTGTATTTGTAAAGAAGGAGGTTGTAATTGTGGAAAGGAATAAATCTGGTATTGGATTTTGCAAGCATTAAAAATGTTGGTAAGAATACCAAAGTACCAGTTATACTCATACTTGTAAAAATTGCAAAGAAAACGAAAGGGTGGTTTCTAAATGAAGAATAAAGTTGAAAAAGTTATGGAGTGTTTTGGAACATATGATTGTTCACAAGCAATTTTATCTGCTTGGTGTGAAGATTACGGATTGGATAAAGAAACCGCTTTAAAGTTATCCTGTGGCTTTGCGGCAGGAATGGCACGATTAAGTCATACCTGCGGTGCAGTTACAGGAGCATATCTTGTCATAGGATTGAAGTACGGAAAATGTCAGCCAAACGATGTTGAAGCAAAAGAAAAAACATTTAATCTGATACAAGAATTTGATAAAAAGTTTATTGAAAGGCATGGTACTACCAATTGTAGAGAACTATTGGATGTTGATTTACAATATGGTGACATGGAAATTGCAAAAGTTAAGGTACAGAAGAGATGTCCTACTTTTGTAAAAGATGCTGCTGAAATATTAGAATCTATTCTATGAAACGAAAGGGTGGTTTCCAAATGAAGAGGAAGCTATAAATGTATTAGATCCAGTGTTTCAAGCACAGAAAAGTGCATAATTTAAACTAATTACTAATTTAAATTTATATCATTAAAGGTCCAACGTATAATGCGTTGGACCTTTGTGTTGCAAAATTCAATGTATTTTTAATCAAGTATTTACGGTATTTTTATAAAGTTACATTAGCTATAATAATATTAAGTTAAAGACCGTCTAATGTCTTGAAGAGAAAATATATAGGAGGCTATTATGGAAGAGAAAACAAACAGTAAAGATAACTCAAAATATTTGTTTTGGATTCAACGAGGAATAGCATTGATAGCAGTATTTTTAATGTTTATACCAAGTGTTAATCCGGCTAAGATTTCAGGTTTAATAAATAAGAATTTATCTTTATTTACATCAGCGGTATCATATTCTAGTTTAACAAATGAGGCAGGCAGAGCTATAAGAACAGGATGGGTAAGCCAGTTATCATTTGTACTAATTTTTATAGGTTCAATTTTGCTTGCTTTAGGAATTGCAGGAGTTGCAGCCGGAGCATGTATGTCATTAGGTAATCTAAAGTTAAAGCATGTAAGTGTTAAAGTTTCATTAGCAGGATGTCTTTCACAAGTTATTGGATTCATATTAATATTTGTAAGCTATATACAAATAAGTGGAACTAATAGATTAGAAAAGGTACAGCCAGCATTTCCAAATGGATTTTATGTATTTGCAGTAATGGTAGTTATAGTAATTATAGTATCAGCTATTTTATTGTTCGTACTACCAAAGGTTGAAGAGGATATGAAATATGAGATGGAATCAAAATATAAGTTGTTTCTTATGTTTCTTCCATTTGGATTATTAGCATTTGTATTTTGCTATCTTCCACTTTGGGGATGGAGATATGCTTTCTTTGATTATAGATCAGGTGGAACATTATCTTTTGATAACTTTGTAGGATTTAAATGGTTTACATACTTATTTGAAAATTCAGCAACAAAAAAAGATATTGTTAGAGTTCTTAGAAATACACTTGTTATGAGTGGATTAGGAATAGCAACAAGCTGGATTCCAATGGCATTTGCAGTATTTCTATCAGAAATAAAGAATCTTAGATTTAGAAGATTTGTTCAAACATTTACAACAATCCCTAACTTTATAAGTTGGGTATTAGTATATACACTTGCATTAGCAATATTCTCTACAGATGGTTTCATCAACACATTTGCAATGAGTCAAGGATGGATAACAGAAGGAACTAACTACTTAATGGGTGACAATTTCACTTGGCTTAAGATGTTGGCATGGGGAACATGGAAAGGTGTAGGTTGGAGTGCAATTATATATATTGCAGGTATCTCTGGTATAGATAGGCAACTTTATGAAGCTGCGACAGTAGATGGTGCAGGAAGATTCCAGAGAATGTGGAACATAACAATTCCGGGATTATTACCTACATATTGTGTATTACTTCTTATGTCAGTAGCTGGTGTGTTAAGTAATGGTATGGATCAATATTTGGTATTCTCAAATGCAACAAATAAGTCAACAATGGAAGTTCTAGATTTATATGTATATAACTTGGGTATTACAGGCGGTAGTATTTCACTATCAACAGTTATAGGTATGGTAAAATCCGTAGTCAGTGTAGTATTACTGTTTGGAGCAAATGGTATTTCCAAGTTAATTCGTGGTGAAAGTATAGTATAAGGAGGTGTAGAAATGGATAATGAAGAAAAAGATGTGATTGAAGAAGTAATTGATAAAGATGTTGAAGAAGTTACAGTAGATGCTGATCTTGAGAAACAAGAAAAAGAATTACACAAACAACGCATGAAAGAAAAGGCTAAACGTGAAAAAGAAGAAGATATGCGTGAAAAGAAACAGCCTAAATATTATATGGTAACTACACCTGATGGTGAAGAGGTTAAGATTAATTATAAGAAGAAAAAATACAAATTAACATTTGGTGATGTAATATTTAACATACTTAACTATTTGTTTTTTGCAGTATTTACAATATCTTGTATTTTCCCATTCTACTATCTATTTATAAATACTATCTCTGATGGTGAGTTAGTAAGTAAGGGAATGATTAACTTTATTCCTAGAGGAATAAATGTTGCTAACTATATTGCACTTAAAAATGTTAATGATTTGGGCTCATCATTTATAGTATCTGTAGCTAGAACAATTTTAGGAACAGCATTAATGGTAGTAGCTTCAGCATTTGTAGGTTATTTAGTAACAAAGAAAGAAATGTGGAATAGAAAGTTTTTCTATAGATTTTTAGTTATTACAATGTATTTTAATGCAGGATTAATTCCTTGGTACTTAAATATGGCAATGCTAGGATTAACAAATCACTTTGTAGCTTATATTATTCCAGGAATTGTGGCACCGTATAATATAATCTTAGTTAAGACATATATTGAATCCATACCAGCAGAACTTGAAGAAAGTGCATTTATAGATGGTGCTTCATATTTTACAGTATTTAGAAAATTAGTGTGGCCACTTAGTAAACCAATACTTGCAACAATTGCAATATTTGGAGCGGTAGCTAACTGGAACTCATTTACAGATTCTTTAATTTTAATGCAAAATGCACCTAAATTATATACCTTACAACATAGACTATATATCTATCTAAATAGTACATCAAACTTAGGAGCCCTAATGAATACAGCAGGCGGTTCATCAGCAGCATTAGATTATGCAATGAATGGTAAGGTAATAAAATATACAATTTCAATGGTATCAATAATACCAATCTTAATGGTATATCCATTTATGCAAAGATATTTTGAAGAAGGAATTATGCTTGGAGCAGTAAAAGGCTGACAGAGAACTTGGCGAGGTGTTTTCGAGCCTAGTCGTAGTCGTGTTACCGCACTTAGCGAGGTGTTTTCGAGCTTAGTAAGAGTAACCTGACAGACAGTACGAAAGTATATCCGCAGGATTGAGAACTTGGCGAGGTGCTATCGAGCCTAGTCGTAGTCGTGTTACCGCACTTAGCGATAGGCAGAGAACTTAGTAAGAGTAACCTGACAGATATGGGTATGTAAATAAAGGAGGAAGATTATGATTAGAAAAGGATTTAAGAGAGTAGTGAAAAAAGCTACAGCATTAGCATTAAGTTTAGCTTTTGTTATGGGAACAATGTCAGGATGTACTGGTGGAACAGGTGGAAGCGGAAAGCCAATTACATTAACAGTATATAGCCAAACAGCAAACTTTTCTGGAGAACAAACAGGTTGGTCAGGTCAAGTATTACTTGATGAATTTAATGTTATATTAAATATTGTTCCCGATGCAGACGGTGTATATGATACAAGAATGGAAGCAGGAGATTTAGGAGATATAGTAGTTTGGGGTAGTGATGATGATGATTATGGTTATCCACAGGCTGTAGAAGCGGGACTTCTATATGACTGGAATGAAGATAATTTATTAGAGGAATATGGCCCATACATTTATGAGCATATGCCATATGCTTTAGAGAAGAACCAAAATATGAATTCAGATGGTTTATTACATGGTTTCGGACATGACGTTGCACTTAACAGTGAAGAGCATCAAGCATTCTTCTATACATGGGATACTCGTTGGGATCTATACAAAGAGTTAGGTTATCCAGCAGTTAAAGATTTAGATGATATGGTTGAATTATTTAAAGATATGAAAGAAATTTGTCCTACAGATGATGCAGGCAACCCAACATATGCTGTATCTTTGTGGCCAGATTGGGATGGAACTATGGTTATGTATGTTAAAGCTACAGCAACAGCATACTATGGATATGATGAATTAGGTGTTGGATTATATGATCCAGAAACAGGTGATTATCATGATGCATTAGAAGAAAATGGTCCATACCTAGAAATGTTAAAATTCTATAATAATTTATATCAAAATGATTTATTAGATCCAGATTCAATGACAGCAACTTATGACACTATGTTTGAAAAGGTTAAAAAGGGTGGAACATTCTTCTCAATATTTAACTATGCAGGGTATCTTGCATACAACACCGATGAACATGTTGCAGAAGGAAAGATGATGAGATCATTAACACCTGCAGATGCAAGACCTATTGTATATGGTATGAGTGTATTAGGTGGTGTTCGTGTATGGTCAATTGGTGCTAAGACAGAATATCCGGAGCTTTGCATGGAAGTAATCAACTATTTAGCAACTCCTGAAGGAAGAATGACAATGGAATATGGTCCTCAAGGTGTAACTTGGGATTATGACGAAGATGGAAATACTTACTTTACAGAGTTAGGTTTAAAAACAAACGCAGATGTATTAACTCCTATGGAAGGTGATTACACAGGAACATTTAAAGATGGTCAATTCCAAGTATGTAATACAACTTGGAACTTAGATTCAGAAAATCCAGATTCAAATGGTGAAACATATAACGATGAAGCATGGAAGAGTAACTTAACAGAAGCTAAGAGTGATATTGAGCAAGATTGGAGAGATTATACAGGTGCCGATACTATTGAACAGTATATGGAAGGAACTAATTACAGGGTATCTCCAATTACAGCATATGTTCAAAGTTCAAGACCGGGAGAGCTTAAGACAACTTGGGCACAGGTAACAGATTGTATTACAACTTATTCATGGAAAGCAATTTATGCTAAGACAGATGAAGAGTATGACCAAATCGTTGCAGAAATGATTAGCAAAGCTAACGAGTATGGTTATGATAAATGTATTGAATGGTCTGTAAATGAAGCAAATACTCGTAAAGGTTTTGAGGATGCTTTAAAAACTGAGTAGAGCGTAGATAGATTATAAAATGTGGTGTATAATATAAAATTAGGGGCTGTTCGTTTAGGGCAGCCTTTAATTTATAAAAAACGTGGAGGTAGGTTATGAAATTTTTTAGTATAGATAGTCCAGTATATAGATTTATGAGTGCTTTATTAAATGTAATTAAGCTTAATTTTTGTTGGTTAATAGCGTGCCTACCAATTATAACTATAGGTCCTGCAACTGTAGCTACTTTTGAAGTAGCACTTAAAATGGTAGATGACGAAGAAGGATATATATTAAAACAATTTATAAAGGCATTTAAGAATAACTTTAAACAGGGAATTTTATTAGGAATAATTAATTTTGTTTGTGTATATGTAGTGTATATGGATTTTCAACTTTTTGAAGTAGTAGAAGGTAATCCAGTAATATTTTTAATAATAGCAATAGTGTCTTGCTTTATTTTTGTATGTTCACTTATATATGCATATCCACTAATAGCAAGATACGATAATACCGTAGGGAAAACCCTTAGGAATTCATTTAAAATATCTATGAAATACATAGTGAGAACTGTAATGATGGTGTTTGTTGTAGCAGTAGAATGTATGGTGTTTTTGTGGAATGATACATTAGTGTTTATAGGTATTCTTATAGGACCAGCTTGCATCATGTATACAATAAGTGGATTTTCTAAATATATATTTAAACAGATAGAATTACAACCAGGAGCGGTTGTGGTAAAGACAGTTAGTGAGGATAATGAAGAGGAAAATATATGAAAATAAAAATAAAGAAAGTAATAGCATTATTAGTATGTACATTAATGCTTCTTAATATATTAACAATTAGCGTACAAGCAGAAACAGTAGAGGGCAGTGATCCTCCAGAAACTACTACAAGTAGTAGACTAATGAGAGATCTGGATGCAGATGAAATAGTAGCAGAAATGGGAGCTGGCTGGAATCTAGGTAATACAATGGATGGACATACAGGATTTACTCCTAGCGAAACAGCATGGCAAAGTGTAGAGACAACAAAAGCATTGTTAAAAGCAGTTCACGATGAAGGCTTTAACACAGTGCGTATTCCTGTAACATGGGGTACGAAAATAGATGATGAAAATAATTATAAAATAGATGAAGCTTGGATGAGCAGGGTACAAGACATTGTGGATTATGCAGTTGCTCAGGATATGTATGTAATAATAAATGTTCATCATGATGGTGCAGAGCAAATGGGTTGGCTTCGTGTAGCAACTGATGATAGAGATGCATTATATGACAAATTTGGAGCAGTATGGGCGCAAATAGCTGAAGAATTTAAAGACTACGATGAGCATGTTGTTTTTGAATCTATGAATGAGGTGAAAGGCCCTAGTGATTCAGATGCAGATATAAAAAGAGATTTAGAAGTAATAAATGAACTTAATCAAATATTTGTAGATACAGTTCGAGAAGCAGGTTCGAATAACAGTAGTAGATGGCTAGTTATACCAGGAAGATATACTAATATTGGAACAACAACTAAGGAAGAGTATGGTTTTAAGCTTCCTAAGGATAGTGTTTCTAATAAATTATTTGTAGCAGTTCATCACTATGATTATACATTTGGTCTAGTTGAAACTATGGGTAAGACTACTTGGAGTTCAGAAAATGCAACTAGTTTAAAAAGAGAATTTGATTTATTAGAAAAGCAATTTACATCAAAAGGAATACCTGTACTTCTAGGTGAGTATGGTGCTATTAATAAACAAAATGATATTGAGAGAGCTTATCATTTTGAGGTTGTAAATAGAATGTGCCAAAATAGCAAAATTGTCCCTTGCTATTGGGATCAAGGTTGGTATGATTTATCAATGGAGCCAGATTATAGTTTTACTATTATTGATAGAACAACTGGAGAATGTATATATCCAGAACTTAAAGCAGCAATGATGAGAGGTTTATTTGTAGAAGGTAAAGAGAATCTATCAGATATAAGTAAAGGAACTAAGATAACACCTATTACAGAAATTAGTGTTGATAATTCTGATATAAATCTGATGTTTGGAGATATGTATAGTGTGAATTATTCTATAACACCAAGTAATAGTAATGATGTTGTACTATGGAAAACAGAAGATGAAAGTATAGCTACAGTATATAACGGAAAAATTAGAGCTAGAGGAATTGGTAATACTAAGGTTATCGGTTATTCTGAGAGTGGTGAAGCAGAGGTTACAATTAGTGTAAATGTACTGCCTAGTTCAGAAAAAGTTGATGGAGAAATAATAGTTGCTACCAATAGCATAACCGTAGTGGCTGGTAAAAGCAGTTACCTTAATGCATTTGCAGAGGGTATGACATGTAGCTATAGATCTACGAATGAAGAAGTTGCAACTGTTTCTACTATAGGAAAAGTAGTTGGCAAAGATGTTGGAACAGCCTACATAGTAGTTACTGCATCGAACGGAGCAACTAAGGTAATACCAGTAACAGTAATTGGCAGTGATTCTACAGGAGAAATAGCTATTGCATTAAATGTATATTATAATGATTCTCAAGCAGAATATTATAGTAATGAATGTGGCAAAGCAATAACAATTACAGAAGATGGACAATATACATTAGAATTTGATTGTGCTACAGATTTATCGGCTGCAGCAACAAGCGCAGGAGTAACAGCACTTAAAAATCTAACAGCAGTGTATATTAAAGATGATGCAGTAACCAAGGGTGATGCGAAAAAGTCCCCCTTACTATCTTGTGATATATATTATGATGAAGTAATAGTAGATGGAGTTAATCTAACTATAAATCAACAAGAACCAAAGAGTGCCATAAAACCTTCAGGAGTATTAGATACTAATGATCCTCTTAATTCATGGGATGGTTCTTATGTAGATGAAGTAACAGTAGTAGACCATGTATTAAATATTAGTGACACATCCAACCCTACAAATATAAAAGTTATATTTACAATTACTAATTTAGTGTTTGATGAAGGCTCAGATAATGATATAATACAAGTATCATCTGTAACAGTGAAAGATGCTAATATTGATATTAAAGGCATAGAAACAGAAAATAAGGCAATTCTTAATGTGGAAGCAGATAAAGATGGTGCATTAGTAGCATTTGTATCAAAAGATAATGGTATTGCCTATGTTGATAATAGAGTGATGTTTGTTGAAAATGGAAAGGTTGAGACTGCTATTTATCCTATAGGAAATGGAACAACAGTAGTAACAGCATATCTAGAGGATGGAACAACTAAAGATTTTGAAATTTCGGTTTCAGATGTTATACTTGTAGCCGATAAATCAGAAGATATTATAGACAATAAAGAAAATGTGAAAACAAAAATAGATATTAACACTATTATAATAATTATATCAATTGTTATAGTACTAGTGGTAGGTGTAGTAGTAGTAATTGTTCTTAAAAAATAAGAAGGGGTAATGATATGATAAGAATTAGTATCAGAAATGTTAAGAGAATATGGGCAGTTATAATGGTTGGGTGTATTACATTTGGTACATTTGGCTGTACTAATAATAACAAAGATGATATTAATACAGATCCTATAACATTTACACTTTATAATGCAGATGGAACAGAAGACCCATGGAATGATCCTGTTGCAAAGGAAATAACAGAGGCAACAGGCGTTACTGTTAAAGTAGAATATCCATCTTCAGAAAGTAGTGAAAATAGAATTCAATTAATGGTTGCTACAGGTGAATATCCTGATTTGATATTTGCCAAAGGTGATGTAGAGTTACTAATAGATAAGAATCAATTAATAGATATGTCTCCTTTAATAGATGAATATGGCCCACATATTAAAGAGTTATATGGTGAATACTATGAAGCGCTAAGGTATAGTGAAGATAATCCTGCAATATATACTTTATGTAGCAGTAGGGCTCATAGTGAAATATTAACAACATCGGGAACTGCTCAATTACAATGGGGTGTTTTACAAGCTAATAATTATGAAATACCTACAACCCTAGAAGAATATACAACAATGATTCGTAATTATCTTGAAGAAAATCCAACTACTGAAAATGGGGATAGAAATATTGGTATTTCTATATCATGTTCAGATTGGCATTGGTATACAACATTAAGTGATCCTGCAGGTTATATTGCAAATGGTTCTAGTGATGATGGACAATGGATAGTAGATAAAGATTATAATGTATCATACAAGTTTCTTGCAGAAGGACAGAAGGATTATTTTAGATGGCTCAATGAAATGTATAATGAAGGTATATTAGATCCTGAATTTGCAACTCAAACTCACGAAGACTATCTTGGTAAAATAGCAGATGGAAGAGTTCTAGGATTACTAGATGCAGAATGGGATTATTCAAGTGCAGAGACGATTCTTAAGGCTAGAGGTAATTATGAAGCTACTTATGCAGGACTTCCTGTTACTATAGATGAATCAGTTAAATGTGCATCTCTAAAAGATGGAGGACTTGCAATTGGTTGGGGAATAGGAATTACAAAAACATGTAAGGATCCAGTTAGAGCAGTTCAGTTTCTAGACTGGATGTGTACAGATGAGGCTCAGATACTTCTTAATTGGGGAATAGAAAATGTTAACTATTTCTATGATGAAGATGGAGTTAGATATAGAACAGAGGAAGAGATAACCGCATTTGAGACAGATGCAAATTATAAGCTAAAAACAGGTGTAACTTATCATACTTATCCATATCCCTGTTATGGTTCAGGTGTGTTAGATAGTACAGGAAATACTTATACTACAGAAAATAAAGCAACAACAATAGCCGGATATAGTCAAATAGAAAAGGATGCATTAGTGGCTTGGGATTGTGAAATGTTAACGGATATATTCCCTCAAGCAGATGAATTTGAGAAGAAATATTATACTCCGTTATGGTCTAAGAATCTGCCATATGATGTAAAGCAAGAGGTGGAATTATTAGATGGAATTGCATGGAATAGACTAGTTGATTGTATTGTATGTAAGCCACAAGAATTTGATAGTAAGTGGAAGATACTTCAAGATGAATTGATTGAAGCTGGAGCCCTTCAGGTTCAAGAAAAGATGACCAAAATAGTAAAAAAAGAAGTTGAATTTAGAAAAAGTATAGATGAATAAATAATAGGAGGTAGATGATATTATCTGCCTCCTATTTGTTATTTATTTAGGTGTTGCTTTCTGTATTCTGCTGGGCTAATACCAACATGTTTTTTGAATTTTATATGGAAGTAATCCACGTTACGATAGCCAACAAGTTCAGCTATTTTATAAACCTTCATAGAATCATTTAATAACAAATCTTTTGAGTGTTGAATTCTAATTTGGTCAAGGTAAGTATTAAAGTTAAGATTCATTTTCTTACTAAATATTTTACCAAGATACGAACTGTTATAGCCAAATAGAGGAGCTATATTTTCTAATGTTATATTCTCAGGGTAATTATGATTAATATAATGTACAATGTCATCAATAATACTATCTCTAGATGAACTACCTATAGCAGTCATTATCATTTCAAATTGTTCTGAAAGAAATTGTACAATTTCATACAAATAATAATGTTGATGAATAAAATTAATCACATCTGAATTTGCTAAAAATGGAATGTTCATAGTGTTATATAGATGATCCATCTTTTCTTTAATGATTAAATATAAGTCAACTAACAACATTCGCTCGGCTTCTATAGATATAGAAGAAGAGTTGCTATATAATTCCTGTTTAAGTTTGTTAAGTGTCTCAGCAACCATATTTCTATTAAATGATTGCATGTGATTTATAAAGTCCTGAGAGTATTCATTTATTATTTCTTCATTAGTTCTACAGTTGCTTTCTGCAGGTACTGGCATCTGGGAATATACCATTGTATGTTGTAATTGATCACAGAAGAATCTACGCATTAGTAGTTGGTAAGCATCATTATATGATGATGGAACTTCTTCTATTGATTCAACAGGACGACCGCAGGTGATAAATATAGAATCTAGTGGAGAATCCTTTTCAGGGCGACGTTCACTGTCATACTTTTTAAGAAAATCATTTAGTTTTTCTATAGCATAATTACCTTTTAATAATACAACCCTATTATTATCAATAGTAACCAAATCATAGGTGTTGCAATTTTGGTTGGTTACCTTTAATAAATCTGAAAAATTATAGGCTATGTCTAATGAATTGTGGCTGTATTTCTCATATATAATAACTTGATATATATTTGAGGCTATATTTAGAGTATTTACATCTAATTTATTAACAGATAAAGAACCAAGTAAAAATTCTCTAAGCATAGTATCTTTTGCTTTTACCAAATATTCTTCATTAGTATCACGTTCCTTTTTATCTGTATCAAGTTGGATTTTAATGTCGGTTAATATTTGTTCAAGTTCATCTTCATCTACAGGTTTTGTTAGATAAAATTGTATTCCGTATCTTATAGCTTCCTGTGCATATGAGAATTCAGAATATCCACTTAGAATAATAACTTTTCCATCAAAACCTTGTTCTTTAGCTTTCTTAATTGTTTCTAAACCATGCATCTTAGGCATTCTAATATCAATTAAAACAACATCAGGCTTTTTCTGAAGAATAAAATTAAGAGCCTCTTCTCCGTTGCAAGCCTCACCAATTATTTCATAACCTAAAGCATTCCAGTCTACAATACAACAGAGACCTTTTCTTATAATTAATTCATCATCTGCAATTAATACTTTATACATAGGTTTCACCTCCCAAAGTATTAGCTTCTGTTTGCTTATTTAACCAAGCAAGTGCAAGGTCAATCCAGACCTGACATTCTGGCACAATTTCATGAGGGAAATTAGCCGAAATGTTGCTTGCAAGTGAAAGTCCATGATCTCCATTTCCGAATATATGAAGTTCAAAAGGAATATTATGTTGTTGAAATTTGCTTGCAAATAGCATTGAATTGGTGGGTAGTATTAGACCATCTGTTGCAGTATGCCATAAAAATGTAGGTGGAGTATCTGATGATATTTGGTTTTGTAATGAATAATAATCCTCTTGTTCGTTAGAGTAATTGCCACCGAATATATATGCATTCATTGCTTTTTCAAAGTTTACAAAATATCTATCATTATCAAGAACAAATATATCCTCGCGATTAATCTTTGGATGTATCTGTCCGAATTCAATATCTTCAATATCAGTATTAGGCTGAATGCCTATATCTAGGTGAGTTGTAGAACTTCTAAGGTCTAGGACAGGGTAGCCAAGAATCATACCGTTAGGCTTGATAAGGGAAGGATTATCGGCATATTCAGGTAAAACATTAGAGTTGTTCCAAAATACACCTATAGAGGCAGCAACATGTCCACCTGCTGAAAAACCAGATACATATATGTGGTCTGGGTTAATATATAAGTCTTTGCTGTTTTTCCTAAGATATGCAATTGTATCAGCAATATCCTTTATTGGACCAGGCATAACAGCATGTTCTTTTATTCCATAATTAAGAACAAGGGCATGATAACCGTTAGATACATATTTAAGCGCAATAAGTTCCGATTCTCTATCTGATAAAAAGCAATAACCACCTCCTGGGCAAACAATAACAACAGGACGTAGTACATTTGGTTTCAATTCTATAGAATTTTCAATAAAATAAGTGTTAAAGTATACATTTCTTTCTGTAGAAAGATATATTTTCTCATGTTTCATAATAGTTGTCTCCATACATATAAACTCGCTAAGTTCTCTGCCAGTAATAATAGTATTATATCGTATCGAAGTCTCAAATGCTAGTGTAGCCTTAGGTATGATAATTGCCATTTCTTTAGCAAGAAATTATCCTAAGGCAACGTCAAGTACCATCATAAGAGCGAATCCTATTGCAACACCAATTGTACCAATATTAGAATGTTCGCCAGCTTGTGCTTCTGGTATAAGTTCTTCTACAACAACATAAATCATAGCACCAGCAGCAAAGGCAAGAATATAAGGTAGTATAGGTGTAACCAATGAGGTAAGCATAATTGTAAGTATTGCACCTATTGGCTCTACAATTCCAGATAAAACACCATATGAAAATGCTCTTTTTTTAGATACACCACTGCCTATTAGAGGCATAGAAATAATGGCGCCTTCTGGAAAGTTTTGAATTGCAATTCCTATAGCAAGAGCAAATGCACCAGCAAGAGAAATAGTAGTACTTCCTGTATATATACCCGCAAATACAACACCTACAGCCATACCTTCAGGAATATTGTGAAGAGTAACTGCAAGAACAAGCATAGTAGATTTTTTAAACTTTGCATTTTTACCTTCTGGTTTATCTGAATTCAAATGTAGATGGGGAATAATAGAATCAAGTAATAGTAAGAAACCAATTCCAAATAAAAATCCTGTGACAGCAGGAATCCAAGCAATTCCATTTTGCGCTTCGGTCATTTCAATAGCAGGAATAAGGAGGGACCATACAGAAGCAGCAATCATAACTCCTGAAGCAAATCCAAGTAAAGCCTTTTGTAATAGGGGCTTCATTTCTCCCTTCATAAAAAACACCATAAATGCACCTAGTGAAGTTCCTAGCAGTGGTAAGATAATGCCAATAGCTATTTTAAGAGTATCACTCATAATTACCTCGTTTCCATAGAAAGTATTCTATAATGTCTATAATTTTCATTTATTCAAAAATCTTGTCAAATCGAAAATATCCTCTAATATAAAAAATAATTATATCATAAAATTTAAATGATATAAAGTTTATTAGTTGAATATAGAATTGTAAGAAAAGGAGGATACAGAAGAAAAATAGAGTATTCAATTGCCCTTATAAATTATTTTCATCAAAACAGTTTTTTTCCATCTAATATATCTATACCAAGTGCCTTTGCCACACCAGTTTGTTTAAAAGGATTTATTTTTTCCAATACACCATCTCGCATAAAATATGACCCTGTATTTTTGAACCAAAATGTTATATTTGCTTTCATGCATTGTTCACGGATATTAAGTACCCAATCATAATCACATTCACGGGCTTCTCGTCCTGTTTCACCACCAACTGTAACGTGGTCTATGCCATGAAGATACGGTGATAAATCTAACGCTTCTAAAAGTGGTGCACAGGCAATGAAACGATGTTTTATTGGATAGGATAAAAATAATGGAAGTCTATAATCGGCTTCTTTTTGATTTTCGACAGTACACCCGATATTCACATTGTCATAGCCTGTACCCCAATCTGATGGAAGTGATACAAGAAAACGGTCAATTCGCTTAGTCAAAATCAAAAATTCTATATCTGTTCTTTCTTTTATGATAGACCAAACCTCTTTACGCCACTCGTCCGCTTCGGGAAGAAAAAAGTCAGTTGCAAAGCAGGTCGCAAGAATCTTATTACCTTTAATGTTGTATTCGCCTTTTGCATTTATCCTTATTGGCCAGTCAAATTTATCTGTCTTTTGAATAGTATTTTGACCGTAGCGTTTTGCATGTGGTCCATAAAAATAACAATTAGTGCAACCTTCACTTATTTTGTAACAACCTGTCCATGGTTCCCAGTTCATAGGCAATCTCCTTATTATTCGGGATGTATTGGCACAAACAAGGTACAACATCCGTTATATATTTAAGTTAAATAGCGGCTTTGATTTACCAAAATCGCCAAGTGTTATATATCAAAACTCAATGCATATTGTTTCACCACTTCAAGTGGAAACATAGTGCGTTTGGCAACCTTGTTGCAGAGAAAAGCCATCAAAGGTTACATGTACACCAATATCCATTACAATATTTTGGTGAAGTGTTTTTTCATAAAATTCCTTTGATACGGATATATCCTTAACCGATAAAAGGCAACCTTGATATTTCATTCTTCACACCTCCTTTGAGAATATTGTATTATATATATCCATTTCGTCATAGTAAAAATCCGACATAGTCGCCAAATATTTTTGAGGAGTGACACCACTAATATCTTTGAAATCTTTATCAAAGTGAGCTTGGTCAAAATATCCTGCTTGTTGTGACAATGCAGCAAAGAAGCAAGGTGATTTTTGAATATTATTTAACACGTAGTTAAATCGAGTTAATCGAGCAAAATTTTTAATATTCATCCCGATTTGTGTAAGAAACAAGCGGTTTAGTTGTCGCTCACTATAACTGGTTTGTTGAGCAACGTCTCTCACTAGTACTTGTCCATGAGTATTAGAAATTACCTCTGTTGCCTGCAATAAAGCATCCGAAACAATATGCTTTTCCATGCGTCTATATAAAATTTTCTCACAAGCATCTACTAAATCTGTTACCGTTTTTGATGTTACAAATGCATGTTGTAATGAATGAAATAGTTCATTGTCAATATCTGCAAGCAAAAGACGTTTATCCGCAAACTCCACTTGACTTTGGCGTGTGATTTGATATAAACCATAGGGTGAAAGCTGAATAAGTAGCAGGACAAGGTAATTGTTGGGTTCCATACCCAACAAAACAGGAGTTAGGGATGTTCCCCATAACTCAGCAATTATAGCGTTTCCGTCAAAAGCGATCGACAATGTTCCACGAGCGTTAGGCATGAGCGTGTATTGTGGCACGAATGTATTTCCCTCAGGAAATACGATGTTATAATATAAAATATATTTCCTCATTTCCATATGTGAAGGAAACATATTAAATTGGTTATTATTTTTAATTATCAATTGTGTACTCCTAAGCCAAACCTAAATTGTTAATAATTATAAGTCGAAAGCATTTTAAGATTAGAGATTATAATCGTTTTCTTTTTTATACAAATATTAAATTCATTATATCATATAAACATGGGATAATTAAGGTGGTTTTGTAAGAATAATTAAGGTAGTTAAATAATTAGTATGACAGTATACTTATGATATAAAAATAGATTATGGATAAATATGATATTAATGAGCAAATGACGATTATATACGTTGCTTACAATATTAATTATTAATTGTTCGAGAGGAGAATAGCAAATTATGAAATTTAGTAATGGATGCTGGATACAAAAAGAAGGAACAGAGTGTTTCTCACCAGCGCAAGTTTATTTTTCTAAAATAGAGGAAGAGATGGTGAGTATATGTGCACCAACACATTATATTAATCACCGTGGAGATACATTAGGCGGAGTTAATCTTACAATAAATATTACAGCACCAATGCCAGAGGTATTAAGAATACAGACTTACCACTATATGGGTGTTAAGGATAATGGACCAGCATTTGAATTAGAAGGAATTACAACTGGTAATATGAAAGCAGAGGAAACTGATGAGAAACTTATAGTATCATCTGGAAGTCTTAGAGTAGAGATAACTAAAAATAATTGTAGCATTGTATTTTATCGTGGCGATGAGAAGATTACTTCAAGTGGTTCAAGAGATCTTGCATATATGAAGACTGATTGGAAGGGTCTAGCGTATGATGATGGTGGCAAGGAAAATACATATATGCGTGAGCAATTAACTTTATCAGTTGGCGAATTAGTATATGGTACAGGTGAGAGATTTACACCATTTGTCAAGAATGGTCAAAGCATAGATATATGGAATGAAGATGGTGGTACTTCAACAGATCAATCATATAAGAATATTCCATTTTACATATCAAATAAAGGATATGGTGTATTTGTAAATCATCCTGAGAAAGTTTCATTTGAAATGGGAACAGAGATGGTAACAAAAGTTGAATTTTCAGTACCAGGAGAGAGTTTAGATTACTTCTTAATCAATGGACCTACAATGAAAGACGTATTAGCTAGATATACTGACCTTACAGGAAAACCATCGCTTCCAGCACCATGGACATTTGGATTATGGTTATCAACATCATTTACAACTAACTATGATGAGAAAACCGTTACAGAATTTGTAGACGGTATGTTAGATAGAGAGATTCCATTAAAGGTATTTCATTTTGACTGTTTCTGGATGAAGGATTTCTGTTGGAGTGATTTCACTTGGGATTCAAGAGTGTTCCCAGATCCAGTAGGTATGATTAAGAGACTTAAAGAAAAAGGTCTTAAAATATGTGTGTGGATAAATAGTTATATTGGTCAAGAGTCAACTATGTTCAGAGAAGGTGTTGACGGAGATTACTTTATAAAGAGACCAAACGGTGATGTATGGCAATGGGATATGTGGCAACCGGGCATGGCAATTGTAGATTTTACTAATCCAGAAGCAAGAAAATGGTTTGCGGGCAAGTTAGAAGCGCTTATTGATATGGGTGTAGATTGCTTTAAGACAGACTTTGGTGAGAGAATTCCTACAGAGGCTGTATATGCTGATGGTTCAGATCCAGTTAAGATGCATAATTACTACACTTATTTATATAACAAGACAGTATTTGATGTATTAGTTAAGAAAAAAGGCAAAGAAGAAGCAGTATTATTTGCTCGTTCGGCAACAGCAGGTGGACAAAAATTCCCTGTACATTGGGGTGGAGATTGCTGGTCTGATTATGAGTCAATGGAAGAGAGTCTTCGAGGTGGATTATCACTTACTATGTCAGGATTTGGATATTGGAGTCATGACATTGGTGGATTTGAATCTACTTCAACACCAGATGTATATAAGAGATGGTGTGCATTTGGACTATTATCAACTCATTCAAGACTTCATGGTTCAACTTCGTATAGAGTACCTTGGGCTTATGATGAAGAAGCAGTTGATGTAGTAAGATATTTTGCTAAATTAAAGGCAGGACTAA
>JAVBSN010000028.1:0-20693 GCA_031547045.1 Lachnospiraceae bacterium | reverse complement strand
ATGGTTCTGCGAATATCCTTACTATGTCAAACCTATCAAACGCCTCATTACATAACAATTCTATAGCTTTACTCATAATGCTTTGTCCCCAATATTCTTCAGCAAGCCAATATCCAAGTTCTCCACTTTTTCTATATACGTCATTACCTACAAATATTCCTATACTTCCTACAGCTTTTCCATCAACAACAATAGCTCTGGTTAATTGATTATTACCCTCTTTACATATACAACTATTTATATATTCTACAGCATCTTCATATACATACGGATAAGGAAATACATCTCTTAAGTTATCTGCAATTTTTTTATTATTTGCATATTTATATACATCGTCAATATAACAAGTGTCCCATTTTTCCAAAATAAAATTCATAAGCTATCCTCCTTGGTTATTTTCATTACATTGTAACACAACACAAAAAGATAGCAATAAAAAAGCACTTAAAATGTTATTATACACATTTAAGGTGCAATTACTATTAATCTTATTAATAATTTTATAAAGCAGTCCGTAGGGGAATCGAACCCCTGTTTTCGCCGTGAGAGGGCGACGTCTTAACCGCTTGACCAACGGACCATGTGTCTTGCTATTTGCGACTTTGTTAGTATAGCAAAGAATAAAACATAATGCAAGCACTTTTTTATATTTTAGACAATATTTTTTGATTTGTATAAAAAAACATGAATATTAGTTAAACTTACTATATCCCAATATCAAAAAATAGTATGCTTTATTATACTATAGAACTTTCCTAATATACAGTTTTTAAAATAGCTTTTATAAAGAAATCCAATCAACAAAAATTGATTCTTCACTATCTATACAAAAACTCTAATATTTAGTATATTATTTTAAAAGACCTATAAGGAGACTAACTATTATGGAACAAAATATTACTATTTTGATTGTTGAAGATGAACTTTCTTTATTGAAAGCAAATAAAAAGTTTTTTGAAGAACAAAACTATACAGTTTGTGCTGCTGATACACTAGCAAAAGCAAGAGAACTATTTGAAGAAAATATGCCTGATTTAATTATTTTAGACGTAATGTTACCTGATGGAACAGGCTTTGAATTTTGTAATGAAGTAAGAGCAAAGTCAAATGTTCCTATTATTTTCTTAACTGCATTAGACAATGTTAGAGATGAAGAACAAGGTTTTGCTTTAGGTGGTGATGATTACTTAATTAAACCTGTTGATTTGAATCGTTTGAAAATTAGAATTGTTGCTATGCTACGCAGAAACATGGAAGTTTCTCATGGACGAGTTGAGATTCCGCCTCTATCTCTAGACCCATCTACTGGAATATGTGTATTAGAAGGAAAAGAAATATCTCTATCTCCTATGGAACAGAGATTATTATATTATTTTATGAAGAATCCAAATAAAATGATTCCTCGTAATAAAGTATATGAAGATGTATGGAACACTACTGTACTAGACAGTGCTCCTACTGTTGTTGAACATATATATCGATTACGTAAAAAACTTGGCACTACCAATCCAGATAGCTATTTTAACATTGCATCTGCCAATAGAGAATATATGTTTACAAAGGTAAGATATTGACATACTATATATCTTACTTATTAATAATTGGTATTGTAACTGTAAAGCAAGAGCCTTTACCTAGTTCACTATCAACACTTATTTTGCCACCATGAGCATCTATTATCTGTTGACAAATATATAGACCTAGTCCACTTCCAGTTCCACCTTCTCCTGTATACCAACGAGTAAAGATTTGTGACATTTCTTCCTTTGACATTCCTTCACCAGTATCTTCTACTTTTATAACTATATTCTTTCCTTTTTGTTTCGCAGATATTATAATTGTACCATTTTTAGTGTGACGAATTGCATTTACTGTTAGATTTACCACCACTTGACCTATTCTAGTAGCATCTGCTGTAACCATTGGCAATCCTTCAGCTAATTTCAAATCAATTCTATTATTATTATTACTCTTTGTTGTTCCAGCAAAATGCATGGCAATAGATTCTGATATGATTTCTCCAATACGGCATGGTTTCATATTCTGTACAACTGCACCTTCAGATATTCTAGTGAATTCCAATGCTTGAGAAACCATTAAACTTAACTGATTTGCTTCACTAATAATCAAAAATGTATCTTCTACATAATCCTCTTCTTCAGCTAATAATTCCAACTTGTTTTTTAACATTTGAGCATAAGTTGATATAACTGCAAGTGGAGTCTTCATTTCATGAGATATATTTCCAAACATCTCTACACGTTCTTTGTTTAAATGTTCCAATTGTTTCTGCCTTCTATCATATATCACTAAATGCTGATATATGGCTATTGCTAATACAACAGAAACAACTATACAACATACAATTATATCTTTTTCAACATCACTCTCATTAGCAAAGTGAACAATTAACTCTGGGCAAAAATATGATACTAATAAACATGCTGAATATAGTAATATTTCAAAAATAGTAACTACTGTTCTTGTTATTCCTTCCAACATTATAACTGTAAATACAATTCCAAAAACAAAGAAACTAGGCATTCCACCATGCAATCCTCCACCTTGAAAAAATAATATTGGAAATACAATTAGGAATACTGAAACTACAGTAATCAAGAAAAATAATCTATATTTTCCTGTATAATTAGTAAACCATATAGTAAATATTGCTGCAATTAAAACAATAAAATTAATTATTACTTGTATAATTTCAGCATTATTATGATAATTAAACAAGGTAAATGAAACACTTAGAATAACTCCTAAGAATCCTAATAAATTAAATATACGAACTCTAAAATCTAAATTATCGTTAAAATATTTATTTTTTATCTTTAAAAAAATTTGCTTCATAAACCCTCCCAACTACAGTATTTATATAACAACCTTATTACTTATAATTTATTTATCATATTTCTTAATTAAACCAATACCTAATGGGTGTGGACCAGTATGAACCCCAATTGTTGCCCCTATTTGTTCTATTTTCATATCTCTCACATCTGATATTTTACTTAATACTTCTATAACTTTATCTTTGAATTCTACTGCTTCATCATAATCATATCCATATCCTACAGCAAATGAATAATCATCCGGACTTTCTCCTATATCTGCAAAATGTTTTTCAATCTGCTCTAATACTTTCTGAATTGATTTATTACGGCTTCTTGCTATTCCACCAGTAAATATTTCACCTTCTTTAAGTATTATAATAGGTCTAATTCCAAATGCGCTTCCTGCAACTCCTATAACTTTTCCAATACGACCACCATTTTTTAAATAATCTATACTACCAATAGTAAATAATATTCTACCTGTTTCTTTAATTTTTTCAAGATTAGTAATATTATCCTCATAACTAACACCATCTTGTTGCATTCTAACTGCTTCTTTAACATACAAACCTTGAAGTACAGTATTAATGTTTGAATCTATAACCGTAATCTTAGCATTTGGATATTCTTCTAATATAATATTCTTAGCATTATATGCTGAATTAAATGAACCACTAAATTTGGTTGTAATACATATACATATTATTGGCATATCCTTTTCAACATATTTTCTAAATACATCCTCATAATCACTAATTGAAGGCAAAGATGATTTAGGAAATACTTTAGGATTATCTATCATTTCTTGATAGAAATCTCTAATACCTACTTCTTCAATTTCTTTCTTATAATTTTCTCCATCAAACGAAACATAAAAAGGCACTATATGTACTCCCATGTTTTTTGCATCTTCTGTGTTTATATCACAAGAACCATCACTAATAATCTTATATTCCATTTTTTCAACCTCTTTCCTATCCGAATAAATCGCTTAAACTAAGCTGGTCTGTATCTGGTAAATTACTTATTATTCCCAATTCAGACATCTTCTCTATTGTAGTCTTACCTATTTTAGACCTTAATCTAACATCTTCTTTAGATGAAAAATCTCCCCCCGTTGCTGCTAATTTCAATCCTGCAGCAGCCGTCTCACCCATCTTATCAATAGCCGAAAATGGTGGCATTATTTTTCCATCTATTATTTGAAAGTTTATATCATCTGCCTTATATAAGTCAATAGGTACAAATTCAAATCCTCTTGCATACATTTCTTCAACAAGCTTCATATCACCTAATTCACTCTCTTCAACATTAGACATTCCTTCTTTACCCTTTTTACGAATTTCATTCATTTCATATTTTAGCCTATCTAATCCCATACACATTTTTTCATAGTTAAATGCTTTTGCTCTAATACTAAAATATGCTGTGTAATATGCCAATGGATAATTAACCTTATAATAAGCTATTCTCCATGCCATCATAACATATGCTGCTGCATGGGCTTTAGGGAACATGTACTTTATCTTATTACAAGACCATATATACCAATCAGGTACTCCATGAGCTAACATTTCATCAATCCATTCGTCCTTAAGTCCTTTACCTTTACGAACACTTTCCATTATTGTAAATGCAAGACCTTCTTCAAGTCCCATATGAATTAAATATACCATAATATCATCACGACAACATATTGCCTTAGATAATATAGTTTTTCCTTCTTGTATAAGAGTTTGAGCATTTCCAAGCCATACATCTGTACCATGTGATAGTCCTGATATACGAACCAAATCTGAGAAACTTTGTGGTTTAGTATCAATAAGCATTTGTATAACAAAATCCGTTCCAAACTCTGGCACTCCTAAACATCCTAACGTCGTTCCACTTATATCTTTCGGTTCAATTCCTAATGCTTCTGTACTATGGAATATGGACATTACATCTTTATCATCAAGCTTAACTTCCTTAGCATCAGTACCTGTCAAATCCTCTAATCTTCTAATCATTGTTGGATCTGCATGACCTAAAATATCAAGTTTTAATAAGTTATGGTCAATTGAATGATATTCAAAATGTGTTGTAATGGTAGACGTTTTCATATCATTTGCAGGTCTTTGAATTGGTGTAAATGAATATATTTCTTCATCAGCCGGAAGAACTATCATACCCCCCGGATGTTGTCCTGTTGTTCTCTTTGTTCCAGTACACCCAAGAGCCATACGTTCCATCTCACAACGTCTTCTGGTTATACCTCTTTCTTCATAATACTTATATACATAACCAAATGCAGTTTTTTCTGCAATTGTACCTATTGTTCCTGCTCTAAATGCATGACCTTCACCAAACAATTCTTCTGTATATGCATGAGCATTACTTTGATATTCACTTGAAAAGTTAAGGTCAATATCTGGCTCCTTATCTCCCTTAAATCCTAAGAATGTTTCAAACGGAATATCATGTCCTTCTTTATCTAATGGATGTCCACAATGAGGACATACTGCATCAGGTAAATCACAACCTGCACTTCCTGAATATGACTTAACTAATTCAGAATCAAAATCTACATAATAACATTCTGGACATATATAATGTGCCGACAATGGATTAACTTCTGTAATTCCTGACATTGTAGCAACAAATGAAGATCCAACCGAACCTCTTGAACCAACTAAATATCCATCTTCATTAGATTTCCATACCAGTTTTTGTGCAATTATGTACATAACAGCAAAGCCATTACTAATAATAGAATTAAGTTCCTTCTCAAGTCTTGCTACTACTATTTCTGGAAGATTTGGACCATATATTTCATGTGCCTTGTCATAGCATATATTTGTTAATGTATCATCTGAATTAGGTATTTCAGGAGCAGCCTTATCTGGTCTTACTGGCGATACTTTATCCACCATATTGGCAACCTTATTAGTATTTGTAACTACTACTTCAAAAGCCTTATCCTTACCTAAATATTCAAACTCTGCAAGCATTTCTTCTGTTGTTCTAAAATATAAGGGTGGTTGACTATCTGCATCCTTAAATCCTTTTGATGCCATAAGCATAGCTCTATATATACTATCTTCTGGGTCAAGGAAATGCACATCACAAGTTGCAACTACTGGTTTATTAAATAATTCTCCTAGCTTAACTATTTTTCTATTTATATCTTTAATATCTTCTAGGGAATTAATTTTGCTATACTTATCACTTACTACCATAAATTCATCATTACCAAGTGGTTGAATCTCAAGGTAATCATAGAAATTTACTATCTTAGCAATTTCTTCATCATCTACATCATCTAATATTGCTCTAAATAGCTCTCCTGCTTCACAGGCTGAACCTATAATTAAACCTTCTCTATATTTATTTATTAAACTCTTTGGCGTAATAGGTCTTTTAAAGAAATATTTAATATGTGCTTCTGAAATAAGTCTATATAAATTAACTCGTCCAATCTCATTTTTTGCTAATATAATTCCATGGTATCTACTAGATTTCTTAACTGCATCAAGGGATACTTCTGCCATATTATTTACTTCATCTAAATCATTAATTCCTCTATTTTTAAGTATCTCAACAAATTTCATAAATATTTTTGCAGTAGCTTCTGCATCATCTACAGCTCTATGATGATTTTCTAAAGATATACCTAGATCCTTACATACTCTATCTAGTGTAAACTTACCTAAATGAGATAATAAAATATGAGATAAAGCTAATGTATCTAATATAGTATTATTAAATATAAGATTTTGTTTCTTAGCAAAAGCTCTAACAAATCCAGTATCAAAACTAGCATTATGAGCAACTAAAACGCTATCTTCTACCCATTCTAGAAATTGTGGCAATATAACTTCTATAGTTGGTGCATCAATAACCATTTCATCATTAATCCCAGTTAATTTTTCTGAAGTATATGGTATAGGAGTTTCTGGATTAACAAATGTAGAATATCTATCAATAACTTCTCCATTAGTTATCTTAACTGCTCCTATTTCGATAATTTTATTATGTTTTGGGCTAAGACCTGTTGTTTCAATATCAAATACAACATATGTATCATCTAAGTTTTGTCCATTAGAATCCGTTACAAGGCTTTTTAAATCATCAACAAAATATCCTTCAACACCATATATAATCTTTAATGGTGCATCACTAGGTAATACATGATTTGCAACAGGGAAGGCTTGAGCAACGCCATGATCTGTTATTGCTATAGCAGGATGCCCCCAACTATTAGCTCTTTTAATTATATCTCCTATATCAACTACACTATCCATATCACTCATAACTGTATGCATATGTAGCTCAACTCTCTTATCAAGTGCATTATCCTTACGTGTTTCTGTAAAGTCACCAATTGCTTTAATTCCTGTAATTGAACCAAATGTTAATTCCTTTGAATATGTGTCATATACAGGCACGCCTTTAACAAGATAATATTTGTTCTTACCTAAAACTTCTTTAATAGATGGCATATCTTCATTTGCAATAAATAGCTTTCCTACAATAGTATCTGTAAAATCTGTTATAGAAAATGTAACTATTGTCTTTTCACCATTTCTTAATTCTCTATCTTCTATAGTTAATATTTTGCCTTTTATAACTAACTGACCATAACCTTCAGCTAGTTCAGAAATATTAACTACATCGCCTTCAACATTTCTACCATATATAACATCAGGGTCATAAGAACCAGTATTTTTACCACCTCTCACATAATTATTCTTCTTATTATCAGTCTTTTGAGATGTATTTTTTGCTAAATCATTATTTCTAGCTGTTGTACCCTTTGTCATATTACTCGAACCATTATTACTCTTATTTTCAGTTATAGCTTTATTCTTATTAGCCTTTTTATTCTCGTTATCTTTACTATCATTATTTTCTGTATTATCATTAGTAGCATTTTCACTACCACTACTAGATATATTATTAAGTTCAGCAACAGCTTCTAATTCCATTGCTAATCTTCTTTCTTTTGCCTGTCTAATTACTTCTTTATCAGCTTCTGTATAATTAAATCCAACCTTAATATCTATTCCAAATCTATCTCTATATACATCTTCAAGAAATTCTTTTATTTGAGGTGCTCTTGCTTTTACTAAAAAGCTATCTTCTAGATTAAGTGTTATAACATTTTCTTCAAAAAACCATTCTGAATTTTTAATATGTCTAAAGTTTTGCGGACTATTATGTTCAACCTCAAAAAGTAAGCTATCCTTGTATATATCGGTTAGCTTACTTAATGTATACTGAGCAGATAGATTATATCGCTCATTAATTATTACCTTGTGCTTTTCATAAGGATTAAGATTACACACAGCTTCTTCCATAGCATATATGTATTGCTTATGTATAAGACGTTTACTAAGAATATGTAAGTGTAATTCTTTCTTAGACATAAAAAATTCCGCTTTTTCAATTACAACATCTTCAAATAGATCTTGTAATGTGCTGCTTACTTTTATATTAGGATATACTTTAAAAAATGCATTATCACTTGACAACTCACTCACTCCAATTATCTAACTCGTACTTTAATGCTGATAATAATTTAGCTTCTGGTAATTTCTTAACTATTTCTCCAGCCTTTATTAATAATCCTTCTCCATTACCACCAGCTATTCCTATATCTGCTTCTCTAGCTTCTCCTGGTCCGTTTACAACACAACCCATTACAGCTACTTTAATATCTAAATTATCATAATCTGTAACTAGATTTTCAACTTGATTTGCTAATCCAATTAGATCAATAGAAGTTCTTCCACAAGTTGGACAAGAAACTACTTCTATTCCACCTTTTCTAAGACCTAATGTTTTTAAAACCAACTTAGCTGTTACTATTTCATTAACTGGATCACCTGTTAATGAAACTCTTATTGTATCACCAATTCCTTGATGTAATATAATACCTAATCCTACAGAAGATTTTATATTACCTCTTGTAACTGTTCCTGATTCAGTTATTCCAACATGTAATGGATAATTAGTCTTATCAGCAATAAGTTCATGTGCCTTTACACACATTAGTACATCTGAAGATTTAATGCTAATAACTAAATTATCATATCCCATATCTTCTATGATTTTTACTTTATCTAAGGCACTTTCAACTATACCTTCAGCAGTAACCATACCATATTTATCAATAAGATTTTTTTCTAGAGAACCGCTATTAACACCTATTCTTATAGGTATATTTCTTTCCTTAGCTACATCAACAACTGCCTTTACCTTATCTATACTACCAATATTTCCCGGATTAATTCTTATTTTATCAGCACCATTTTCAATTGCCATAATTGCTAATTTGTAATCAAAATGAATATCTGCAACTAAAGGAATATGAATCTGCTTCTTAATCTCACTTATTGCTTTGGCTGCTGCTTCATTATTAACTGTAGAACGAACAATATCACAACCTGCTGCTTCTAACTTAAGTATTTGCTCTACTGTAGCCTCTACATCTTCTGTTTTAGTATTTGTCATAGATTGAATAAGAATTGGATTACCTCCACCAATAACCTTATTGCCTATCTTTATAGCTTTTGTATTATCTCTATACATGGATTCCTCCTATTTTACAAAAAACACATTCTTAATATCATTAAAAAATACCACTACCATTAAACCAATTAATAATACAAACCCGATTAAGTGGAATACTGCTTCCTTTTCAGTAGGTATCTTCTTACGTCTAACAGCTTCAACAATTAAAAATAATATTCTTCCACCATCTAACGCTGGTATCGGCAATAGATTCATTACACCAAGGTTAGCACTTAATAGTATACACAAATTAAGAATATTTAAAAATACATCAATTGCCCCACCTTGCTCATTAGCTTCTTCAATTGTATCATTCATCATTTTACCAATTCCAACTGGCCCTGATAAATTATTTAATGATACATTTCCTGTAACAAGTTCTTTAAGACTTAGCACTGTTGTTTTAATCCAATATCTAACCTCTAATGCTCCGTATTTTATTGAATTTCCAAAATCAGCTTTTACTCTACTTCCTCCAGCTATACCCATTTGGTACATGCCATTTTCGCTCATTTTAGGTGTTACTGTATAATTAATCTTTTTACCTTCTCTATCTACTGTTATATCAATAGGTGCACCTTTTTGATTAAACTGCATATATACCAATACTTCTCTATAATTATATATTTTTTGTCCACCAATACTAACAATTGTATCTCCTATTTGGATTCCTGATTCTTCTGCTGCACTTGCTTCACCTATATATTCCACTGACGCTGGATCATAACCTGCAAGAGAAATAAGCAATACTGAAAATACAAATGCCAATATAAAGTTAAATACAGGTCCTGCTAATACAACTGATAGCCTCTGCCATATGGGTTTATTAGAAAATGCATTTTCATCTTCAACCTCTTCATCTTCACCTAACATTAAACAATAACCACCGATAGGAAATAATTTTAGAGAATATTTAGTTTCGTTTTTCTTATGACTCCATATTGTAGGACCCATTCCTATAGCAAATTCGTTTACTAGTATTCCATTTTTCTTTGCCAATATAAAATGCCCAAACTCATGGAAGGCAATAATAATTCCAAATACTAATATTATTAGAATTAAATTCAAATATTCCACCTGCTCTCAATTAATCTATATACCCATTTCTCAACTTGGAGAATCTCTTCTATTGTAGGATTGCTAATTACACTATGTTCTTCTACACACATTTCTATAATCTTATATATGTCTAAAAACTTAATTTTATTATCTAAAAATCTAGCAACTGCATATTCATTAGCTGCATTATACACTGTAGGAGAACTTCCACCAATTTTTCCTACCTTATAAGCTAATGCTAATCCTCTAAATGTATCTATATCTGGTTTTCTAAAATCTATTTGAGATATTTTAGAAAAATCCAATCTTTCTCCAGGTAAATCTCTTCTTTCTGGATAATATAATGCATATTGAATTGGCAATCTCATATCAGGTGTTCCCAATTGTGCTATTACCGAACCGTCTATATATTCAACCATTGAATGAATTATACTTTGTGGCTGAACTACTACTTCTATATCATCAAAATCAACATCAAATAACCATTTAGCTTCTATTACTTCTAAGCCTTTGTTAACCATAGTTGCTGAATCTATAGTAATCTTTCTTCCCATAGACCAATTAGGATGCTTTAGGGCATCTGCTACAGTAACATTTTTCAATTCATCAATAGTCTTATCTCTAAAAGGTCCACCTGAAGCTGTTAATAATATTTTACTAACTTGTTTTCTGTTTTCTCCATTCATTGATTGGAATATTGCCGAATGTTCACTATCTACAGGTAAAATATTTACATTGTATTCCTTTGCCAAAGGCATAATTATATGACCCGCTGTAACTAATGTTTCTTTATTTGCAAGTGCAATATCTTTGCCTGCTTTTATTCCATGAACAGTAGGTAATAAACCTATCATACCTACTATTGCTGTTACCAATACTTCACTCTCTGGATGTTCAGCAACTTCTATAAGTCCATCCATTCCGTATACTATTTTAACATCTATATCTGATAGCTTCACCGATATAGTATCTGCAAGTTCTTTAGTTCCTACACATATTAAATTAGGTTTATATTCCCTTGTTTGTTTTTCTAATAATTCAATATTATTTCCAGCAGATAATGCTACTACATTAATATCTGTATTATTACTTAATATATCTCATTTTTGTGTACCTATTGAACCTGTTGAACCTAATATAGCTATATTTTTCATATTAGTACTCCCTTTATTAATACCCAAAATATACTTACTTTAACTAATTGATATAAATAATTAGCATAATTCATTTAAATTATTATATAATTACTAATTAATAACATAAACCAACATAATTAAGTAATATACAATTGGCGCAGTAAATATAATACTATCAAATCTATCTAATACTCCACCATGACCTGGTATTAACTTTCCATAATCCTTAACGTCATTATCCCTTTTAATTGCTGAAGCTGCTAGATCTCCTACTATTGCTGGAAGCGCTCCTAGAGCTCCTATTACTGCAAATCCAACTACAGCAAAATTAATCTCTTTTACATATTTATTAAATATTATTCCAAATAATGCTCCAAACATAGCAGAACCTAATATTCCACCAATAGCACCTTCTATACTCTTATTAGGGCTAAGTTTAGGTGACATTTTATGTTTACCTAGCTTAACTCCTACTAAATAAGCAAACATATCATTTCCCCATGAAGAAACATATATTAAACAAACTAATAATATACCATGTTCTAATGATCTAATCTTATAAACATATGATAACATTACACTTACATAGAAAAATGCCAAGAAAACCATAGCCATTTGTTTATCATTATATTTAGGGAATCTGAATACATATATAGCTAATACTATTAATAAATAAATAATCATTAATGGTATAATCGCATTATTAATATTAAAATATAATAAGCCATAATAAATAGTTGTAAATATATATGCTAGACTTCCAACACTGGTTTTATCAAGCTTATACACTCTTAATAATTCTTGAACTCCTTTTATAGATAACAAATATAAGGCTAATGCTGTTACCCATCCCCCAAAAAATAATACTCCAATAGTTAGTACTATTAATACTATCGAACTAATAAATCTTGTTTTAAACATAACTTCCTCCTATACGCCACCAAAGCGTCTATCTCTACCATTATAATAGCGTATTGCATCAATTAAATCATCTTTATCAAAATCTGGTAATAACACTTCTGGGAAATAAAATTCCGAATATGCTAATTGCCATAACATATAATTAGATAATCTCTGTTCACCACTTGTTCTAATCATTAAATCTGGATCAGGCAACTCACTGGTATCTAATTTACTATTAATAATATCCTCTGTAATATCTTCTGGTCTTATCTTGCCACTTTCTACATCTTTAGCAATAGAAATAATACTTCTTCTTAATTCATCTCTACTACCGTAATTAAGTGCAATTGTAAAATTAAGACCATCATTATTAACTGTTGCTCTCTCTAATTCATCTATTCTTTCAAGAATATCAGCAGATAAAGCAGTTCTATCCCCAATTACTCTTACCTTAATATGATTCTTTTTTGCAGTTTTAATACAATCTTTTAAGTAGTTTTTTAGGAGTTTCATTAGGGCATCAACCTCATCTTGAGGTCTTTTCCAATTTTCAGTTGAAAAAGCATATACAGTTAAATATTTTACTCCAAGATTATATGCATCTTCACATATTTGCTCAACTGTTTTTGCACCTTGCACATGTCCGTAAGTTCTAGGCATACCTTTTTTCTTTGCCCATCTTCCATTACCATCTAATATAAACGCTATATGATTAGGAACATTTAATTCTTCTCCATCTATTAGCTTCTTCATTATTAGAAACCTCCTATTTATACGTACTAAAGAGAGTCTAGATGCCTAGCCTCTCTTAATTTAATAGACCTTATACAGTAAGAATCTCTTTTGACTTATCTTCAATAGCCTTATCAACTTCTGCTATATACTTATCAGTTAACTTCTGTACTTTATCTTCATATCCTTTTAATTCATCTTCTGATATTTCATTAGCTTTACTTTGCTTCTTAAATGAATCATTAGCATCTCTTCTAATATTTCTTATTGCAACTTTAGAATTTTCACCTTTTTTCTTAATATCTTTAACTAAATCTTTTCTTCTATCTTCAGTTAATTCAGGGAAATTAAGAATAATTGATTTACCATCATTATTTGGTGTAATACCTAAATCTGAACACATTATAGCCTTCTCAATCTCTTTAACCATTGAAGCTTCCCAAGGTGATATAAGTATTGATCTTGCTTCTGGTACACTTACATTTGCAACTTGTTGAATTGGTGTAGGTTGTCCATAATAATCAACCTTAATCTTATCTAAAATATGTGGATTAGCTCTTCCTGCTCTAATAGTAGCAAACTCCTTATTTAAACTGTCTAAAGTCTTTTCCATCTTCTCTTCATATTGTGTCATCATTTTAAAAAATCCTCCTAATTATAATTAAACATTAATATATGTTCCACTAAACTTACCATTTAGTGCATTTACTATACTATTATCGCTATTAAGACCAAATAGCATCATTGGCATCTTATTTTCCATAGCCAACACTGCTGATGCTAGATCTATAACACCTAATTTATTATCAACAATATCTTTCATCTCCATAGAATCATATTTCTTAGCATCTGGATTCACATTAGGATCACTATCGTATACTCCGTCTATTGCTTTAGCTGATAATATAACATCTGCTTCAACTTCAATTGCCATAAGTACTGTTGCCATATCCGTTGAGAAATATGGATGTCCAATTCCTCCAGCAAAAAATACCACTTTACCTGACTTTAGGTCATTAATTGCCTTATCCTTATTAAATAACTCTGTCATATTTCCACAAGTAAATGGCGTCATTATACTTGTATCAATTCCTGCTGTTCTAAACATATCTGCTGCATAAATACAGTTCATTACAGTTGCCAACATACCTATTTGATCTGCTTTAACTCTATCCATATTTTCAGAAGTTCTTCCTCGCCAGAAGTTACCTCCACCGATAACAACAGCAACTTGTTTACCACTATCTAATACTTCTCTAACTTGCTTAGCTACATCAACAACAGTTTTCTCATCAAATCCTGCTTTCTTATCTCCAGCTAAGGCTTCTCCACTAAGTTTTAATAATATTCTATCTGTATTCATTCTATATTGCTCCTACTTATTATTTATCTTATGAAAAGAAACTCTTAACATCAATATCTGAGTAACTTTGTGAACACATACCTTCAAGTACAGCACCATTATTAATTTGAACTGAACGAGATTTGATATTACCCATTATAACTGCTGTAGAATCTACAATAACAGGACCCTGAACATCTATATCACCATTAACTGCTCCGGCTATTACTGCTGATTTTGCAACAACATTTCCTACTATTACTGTACCAACACCAACTTTAACACTTCCTTCAGTTTGAATATCACCTTCAACCTTAGCTGCATTAGCATAGATTTCACCAGCTTTAACTTTACCGATTATTGTACCACCAACAACTAATTTACCTTTACAATTAATATCACCTTCAATAGTACCAATAACATCAACAGAACCATCCGTATCTAGATTTCCTGTAATCTTAGTTCCCTTAGTTATATAAGTAGTCGCAGAATCCACTTTATCTGATGTCTCTTCTACTTCCTCAATCTTATCTTCTACATCAACAATACTTATAATATCTTTCTCAGTCATAGTATTCTCCTTAATAATATCGTCTATTTCATTAACAGCGTCAACAACATTTTCTTCAACTACTTCTTCTACTTCATTCATTTCTTGTTTAATATCTTCCTCTAATTCAAAAGTAAATTCTTCTATCTCTTCTTGAATCTTAGGATCTTCTATAATAAATGGTTTTTATAATATATCAAATGGATCTTCTAACTCTTCTTCATCAGGTATATATTCGACTGCTTCTTCTAAAACATCTTCAACCATTAGCTCTTCTGTTATATTTTCTGGAACTTCTACTTCTTCAATATATTCTTCATTTGAAGTATTTACTTCACCTAGAATAGATTGTAACTCCTCATCATTATTATCAGCTAATTCTTTTTCTATATATTCTATTGTTTCAAATTCTTCTTCATTAATATCTTCGTTTGTTAATTCGTCATACTCTTCATTGCTACTATTAGCCATAAGTTCGTCTAAGAAATCACCAATGCTTTCTTCTTCAATTGGTTGTTCATTAGTTTCTTCAAGCTCTTGTTCTTGTTCAACATATTGCTCATTGTCAACTATTTGCTCTTCTTCAACATATTGCTCATTATTGATTAACTGTTCTTCCTCATAAGAAGCTTCATCATCAAATGTATCTACTATATATTCATCTGCATATTCTGTAGCATTTTCTGCTGCTCGCCTAGCTTCTTCTCTTGCTATAATCTCATCTATATCTTCATCATCAAAATCATCCATCAAATCTTCTGGAGCAATATCCATATCATCTATATCTTTTTCTTCTTCAGCAGTATTGTCTTCTGCTGTTTCTTCAAAAGTATTTACAATATCTTCATCGTCATATTCATTTACCATTTCATCATTGTCTGGCATTAACTCATTCATTGCTTGAGTAAAATCAGCCTTAAAATCCTTAAAAAAACTCATGTAACCTTCCTCCTATTATTGCTTATTATATGTTAACTTAATTTAATTACTAAATATCTATACATCTTTCAATTGTATAATTATAAGAATATATATCTTCAATGTGCTTTTCCAATATATTAATCTTCATTAATAATATAATATTTAAAACAATTGATGTAAACACTAAAAATACTAAAAACAGTATAATACTTCGCTTAATCTGTTTAACTCTTTTAGTATTGGTATTACTATTTCTATTAGTATTACCCTGTTCTTCCATCTATGTTCACCTCATACTACATTATTTACCAGTCTAAAAAACCTAGACAAGTATTCATATTATAGCATATCCTAAAAAAAGGTTAAAGACTTTTATTTATATTAAAATTAAATAAGCAATCGAGTAGGAGAAAATTTCTCCATCAGCGATAAGTTTATCAATATGATGAGTCAAAACCTCAATTTTTGACTCATCATATGGAACTTCAATTGGGTTACATTCGACTTTTCCTCTCGATACTAACATAAAACTCCCCTTGCTTTTTAATAAGTTCTTCATAAGAGCCCATTTCATCAATTACACCATTATTCATATATATGATTTTGTCGTAACGTTCTAAGTTTTCACTATGTAAATTATGAGTAATTGCTATTAAGGTCAAACTATCTATACTTAATAAGTTATCTTCTATATCATAAGCAGTCTGCATATCAATCGCAGATGTTCCCTCATCTAAAATTAGAATCGGTTTATTTTGTATAATTGCTCTTGCTACAGCAATTCGTTGTTTCTGTCCACCGGAGAGATTCGCACCGTTTTCTATCGCTAAAGTATCTAAGCCTTTAGGCAGGCTACTTATAAAACCAGAAACCCCACTGAGTTCCAATGCTCTTTCAAGTTCACTAGCTGTATAGTCACAATGCAGACAAATATTGTCATAAATACTTTCATTGAAAATATAAACATCTTGATGTATTGTTGCTGAGCGTTTAATCAGTTCTTCATAATTTAATTCAGATAAGTCTAAATCATCATATAAGATTTCTCCTTGATAATCCGCATAATAACCGCTAAAAAGTTTCGCAAGTGTTGTTTTTCCACAACCATTTTTCCCTACAATGGCATATTTTTGTCCCTTGTGAATATCAACGCATACATCCTTAAGTATTTGAGTTTCCTTATCATAAGAGAACTTTAAATGCCTTGCTTGTAAGCCTTTTTCAAAAGTAGGCATAACAGTCCCACTAAAGCTATTATCCTCATATTCTGCAAATTCATTAAGTCGTTCGATAATTGGTTGTGCTCCCTTAATCTTTGGTGCACTCTCAAAAATCATCATTAATGGTTGAATCAGCATGCCCGTTGTCTGTATTATGCCTATCAGGGCCCCTACTGTTATTCGTCCATTTATAATAAAATAAGCCGACAGAAATATTGCTGATATCTGCACAAAGATTCCAAGAAGAGTAGATACGGCTTCATTGGCTGCCACAACTTTATCCACCGAATACTTTGCAGCTATTGTTCCTTCATTACTTCTTTTAAAACGTGAAAGGATATAATTTTTCATGCCATATGATTTTATTACTTCAAAACCGCATAATATATCCTTTAAATTTCCGGTGAATTCTGACACACTATTTGAATACTGCTCTTGCTTTTTTTGAATTACTGTTCCGAATAGTCCAGGCACAACAAGCATAAGAAGTATTGCCCCCAATACACATAAGGCGATGATAATGTCGAAGTAAATCATGACCGTTGCAGATGCTACAAAAATAATTCCATATTGTATTACCGTTAAAAATGACAACAAGTAATTATCCTCAATAATTTTCACATCATTAGTCAATGCCGACAAGCAATCAGCTACGCTTACCTTTTGAAAATCCGGGTGGTTAAATTTACTTATTCCTTCAAATGATTTATTACGAATTAATTTTACAATTTCACAAACAAACTTTTTGCTTACTAACGAATATAAAAATGTAACTATTCCAAGTAGCATGAAATATAGCAATGAAAATAATAATGTTTTTCCGAATCTATCCATATCTCCACTTACAGCTATATCTAAGATGATTTGTAACAGTATTGCAATGAAAGCTGAACCAAGTGACACAACTATACTTAATAATATAGTCAAAATAAGCAATGCTTTTTTTCGTTTTAAATAATATCTCATATCTTCCTCCCATTTATACATTTTGTATGTATGTATTTTTTTAAAATAAAACTACCTATTAAGTAGTTTCTTTTACTAAAATTAATTATCTACTTTAACTACTACACCCTGTTCATTTGTTCCAACCTTAATAGTCAAATCTTTATCAAGAACTGGCAATCCCAAAAAATCAACAATGGCTTTTGCCATATCAAATCTTTGCCACGCTTCTTCTTCATTTCCTTGTGGGTATATTGTAGGTACCATCCAAATATTACAGATTAACAAAAACAATTCCGCCGTCAGTTTTGGATTTTTTGCTTTTATTGAGCCATCATTTATGCCCTCTTTTATCAGTTTAGCAAATTTTTGTGCAAGAACTTGTTGATCATCTATATATTCTTTAAGAGCAGTTGGGCTATTTTCCAACAATGGAAGTATTTGAAGCTCTAAAGCAGTATACTCTTCACTCTCATTAAATATTTGTAAAACTAGTTGGATTTTTTCTAAACCATTTAAGTCAGTGAGATTTTTTACTTTCTCAAAAGGGTCTATATCATTGAATAATTTATCTATCAGCGCCAAAAAAACTTCCTCTTTTGTCTTAAAATGATGATAAAAAGCTCCTCGTGTCAAGCCTTTCATATCACTCACAATGTCTAGAATACTAGTTTTTTCATAACCTTTTTCAGTAAATTGTTTTAATGCTGCATCTAAAATTATTTTTACTGTTTCTTCAGGATATTTATTTCGTGGCAATTTAATCGTCTCCATTCATACATAATGTATGTATAAATTATCATGTGTTATTCTATTTGTCAAGATGAACCGGGTCTACTTTTATTATTTATTATCTATTTGGCAAATACTCAACTTGAAGTGATTTTCGACGGTTTCTGGCGATACTCCCACCAGTTCCTTTCAGACGATAAAAAAGCTCCGAAAACCTCATAACCACTAGAAAATGTAGTGTTTACAAAGCTCTCGGAGCCTGTTAATACTTTAATTCAGATATTCGTGATAACTTCGCTTATTTACCCATCTGTGCTGCTACTTCTGCTGCAAAGTCTTCGTTCTTCTTCTCAAGACCTTCACCAGTCTCATAACGAACAAATTTCTTAAATTCAATAGTAACACCATTGTATTTTGCAACTTGCTCTAAATACTTAGCAACTGTTTCTTTATTCTCAGCTTTAACATACTCTTGCTCTAATAAGCAAACTTCTTTTAATTCTTTGTTAAGACGACCAATAATCATCTTCTCTATAATGTTTTCTGGTTTTCCTTCGTTCTTAGGATCATTCTTAGCTTGAGCTAATAAAAGTGCCTTTTGGCTCTCTTTGTACTCTTCAGATACATCAGCTTGTGATACATACTTAGGGCTCATAGCTGCTACTTGCATAGCTACATTCTTAAGACACTCTTTTACTGCATCGCTATCTGAATCTGTCTTAGCTTCAACTAAAACACCAACCTTACCACCAGCGTGGATATATGATACAGCAATACCATCATTAGCATTGATTTGCTCAAATCTTCTGATATTCATGTTCTCACCAATCTTAGCAATCATAGTAGCTAATTTTTCACTAACTGTGATTGAAGAATCTTTAGCCCATGCTTCAGCTAAAAAGCTTTCTATATCTGTAGCAGTTGTTGTTGTAGCTTGTTCACAAACTTCAGCAACAAACCCTTGAAATATTTCATTCTTAGCAACGAAATCTGTCTCAGCATTTACTTCAACAATAGCTGCTGTTTTACTATCTGCACTAATATTTGTTGCTACAATACCTTCAGCAGCGATTCTTCCTGCCTTCTTTTGAGCTGTAGCTAAACCTTTTTCTTTTAAAAATTCTACTGCTTTATCAAAATTACCGTCTGTTTCTGTAAGAGCTTTCTTACAATCCATCATACCAGCGCCTGTTGCTTCTCTTAACTCTTTTACCATACTTGCTGTAATAGCCATTTTATTATACCTCCATATTCTTATTACGTAACAATAGAACGTATCGACAAAGCGTGCGTTCTATTGTAACAAAATCTATACAAAATTACTCTTCAGTTGCCTCAGCTTCTTCAACTACTACGTCAACACCTTGATTAGCTTCTATAACAGCATCTGCCATTTTAGCAACGATTAATTTAACTGCTCTGATAGCATCATCATTACCAGGAATTACATAATCTAATTCTTCAGGATCACAGTTAGTATCAGCGATACCTACTAGTGGAATTCCTAATGAATGTGCCTCTTGAATACAAATTCTTTCCTTACGAGGATCTACTACGAAAATCATATCTGGAATACCTTTTAACTCTTTGATACCACCAAGATTCTTTTGAAGTTTATCCATCTCTTTTTTGATTACAATAACTTCTTTCTTAGGAAGAACATCAAATGTTCCGTCTGCTTCCATTGTCTCATATTTCTTAAGTGTAGCAATTCTTCCTTGAATAGTTTTTAAATTTGTTAACATACCACCTAACCAT
>JAVBSN010000072.1:0-4323 GCA_031547045.1 Lachnospiraceae bacterium | reverse complement strand
TTGATGCAACTCAAACAATGGTAGCTAAGATTTCTGATGATTTATATGAAGTACAAGTAGTTTCTTGGTATGATAACGAGAACTCTTACACTAGCCAAATGGTTAGAACTATTAAATACTTTGCAGAGTTAGCTTAATTCTAGTAAGTTTTTATTAATTAGATCCATAAGGGTCCGGTCTATATTGGACCGGGCCCTTTTATACTTTATAAAAAGTTTTATGAAATTATTATATTGAAAGGAGCATATATTATGCTTAATAAAAAATCAGTTGATGATATTAATGTAGCTGGCAAGAGAGTTTTAGTAAGATGTGACTTTAACGTGCCATTACAAGAAGGTAAGATTACAGATGAGAATCGTTTAGTTGCAGCACTTCCTACAATCAAGAAGTTAGTAGCTGACGGTGGAAAAGTTATTCTTTGTTCACACTTAGGTAAGCCAAAGGGAGAGGCAGTGCCTTCTTTATCTTTAGCGCCAGTTGCTGCAAGATTAACAGAATTATTAGGACAAGAAGTTAAGTTTGCTGCTGATGCAGAAGTAGTTGGAGTTAACGCAAAGGCTGCTGTAGAAGCAATGAACGATGGAGATATAGTATTATTAGAGAATACAAGATATAGAGCAGAAGAGACTAAGAATGGTGAAGCATTTAGCAAGGATTTAGCTTCATTAGCAGATGTATTTGTAAATGATGCATTTGGTACAGCTCATAGAGCACACTGTTCAAATGTTGGTGTAACTGAGTACGTAGATACGGCTGTTGTTGGTTACTTAATGCAAAAAGAAATAGATTTCTTAGGAAATGCAGTTAATAATCCAGAGAGACCATTTGTAGCTATACTTGGTGGCGCTAAGGTTTCTTCTAAGATTTCAGTTATTGAAAATTTATTAGATAAAGTAGACACACTTATTATTGGTGGTGGTATGGCTTATACATTTATGTCTGCATTAGGCGAGGAAGTTGGTAAGTCATTATTAGAAGAAGATTACAAAGAGTATGCTCTTAAGATGCTTGATAAAGCAAAAGAGAAAGGTGTTAATTTATTAATTCCTATAGATACTACTGTAGGTGATGATTTCTCTAATGATGCAAATATTAAAGTTGTTGGTCGTGGAGATATTCCAGCAGATTGGGAAGGTCTTGATATTGGACCTAAGACTGCTGAATTATTTGCAGATGCAGTTAAAGATGCTAAGACAGTTGTATGGAACGGACCAATGGGTTGTTTCGAGATGCCTAATTTTGCAAAAGGTACTGTTACAGTAGCTAAAGCATTAGCTGAGACTGATGCAACTACTATTATTGGTGGTGGTGATTCAGCAGCAGCAGTTAACATCTTAGGTTTTGGTGATAAGATGACTCACATTTCAACTGGTGGTGGAGCTTCTCTTGAATTCTTAGAGGGAAAAGAGTTACCAGGTGTAGCTGCAGCAAACGATAGAGATTAAGTACTTATTGAAAACGAGCGAAGTGAAGTTTGAGATTAGTACGAAACTCCATCCTGATACTTAGCGATGACAAGTGAAACGAAGTCAGAGGTTAGTAGAATGGATGATACATTATATATAAGATGAGAGGATATAAACATGTCAAGAAAGAAAATTATTGCTGGTAACTGGAAAATGAACAAAACTCCAAGTGAGACAGTTACTTTAATAAACGAGTTAAAGCCATTAGTAGCTAACGAAGAAGTAGATGTTGTATTTTGTGTACCAGCTATTTCATTAACAACAGCTATGGAAGCTGCTAAAGGTTCAAATATTGAAATTGGTGCTGAGAATATGTATTTTGAAGAGAGTGGTGCATTTACAGGCGAAATCGCTCCAAATATGTTAACTGACATAGGTGTTAAGTATGTAATTATTGGACATTCAGAGAGAAGAGAGTACTTTGCAGAAACAGATGAGACTGTTAATAAGAAGGTTCTTAAATCTTTCGAGCATGGTATCACTCCAATTGTATGTTGTGGAGAATCTCTTACTCAAAGAGAGCAAGGAATCACAATTGATTGGATTCGTCAACAAATCAAAGTTGCATTTTTAAATGTAACTGCAGACCAAGCAAAGATAACTGTAATCGCTTATGAGCCAATCTGGGCTATTGGTACTGGTAAAGTAGCAACTACTGAGCAAGCTCAAGAAGTTTGTGCAGCAATTCGTGTTTGTATTGGTGAAATCTATGACGAAGCAACTGCAGCAGCAATCCGTATTCAATACGGCGGTTCTGTAACAGCGGATTCAGCAGCAGAGTTATTTGCACAAGCAGACATTGATGGTGGATTAGTTGGTGGAGCTTCATTAAAACCAGACTTTGGTAAAATTGTAAATTATAAATAAGTAAAAAATACTAAGTACCATATCCTTGTTTTATATAGGGATATGGTACCTTTTTTATTTTGTTTGGCTGTTGTATAATGTTTAATGATGTTTTATAATGTTAAAAATATTACTTTTAAATTGAATTTAAATATTTTCTTGCAAAAGTGATATTTTATACGAAAAGTGAAACATTATAGGGGAAGAAAAAACTATGAAAAATGAAAAAAAGGATATTATAATAGTCTTAATAATTATAGGAAGCATAATTTGTTTATGGGGCTTATTTGTTATAATACTTTTTGGAGGTCTTTTATATATAGCAGTTAAGGATGCTCAATTTAATGAAACAGATGCTGATAAAGTAAAAATTGAACAATATCTTGAGGAAACTTACAATTATCAATTTGAATTAGTTTCATATGAAATTTATTCTTCTACGGGATTTGGTACGTATTTAGAGGCTATATATAAATATGATGATATAGATTTTTCAATAGTTATGAATAAAGGTAGAACTATTATCAGAGATAATTTTGCATCTAATTATTGGTTTTCAAGGGATGAAGAAATAAAAGAAAATGATGTAATTCCTAATAGTTTAAAAGAACTATCTAGTCTTAGCTATTATCCAAATATTGAGTATGAAGATGATTTTCTTGATAAATATAAAAAAGATTTTAAAAATGTAGACTTAAATAAAATTGTAGAAAATGAAAAGGAATTTTTGACTTTAGAGTACCATACAACAATAATATTAAAAGATGAAAGTGTAGATTACTATAAAGAAGATATTTTTGATCTTTATAAAACAATGGAACAGACTGGAGTAGGTAAAATATCTATTTTAATATACTTTAACGATAATAAAGGAAATTTTATTGATTCATTTTCCTTTATAAAAATAAATAACAGTAAAATTGATTCTAAACAAGATTTAGAAGAATTTTATAATTCAAATTCAAACAATTAGTTAAAGTTGTTAAATATAAATAGAAGTTATGTCATGAATATTGGAGCTATCGTAAATTACTTGCGGTAGCTCTTATATTTAAAAAAACTATTGCAATATATATGATTTTTGTTACAATATATTGTGGACTACGAAAGAAAACTATTAGATATTAAAGGAGATTATTATAATGAGTATTAAACCGGTTGTTTTAATGGTACTTGATGGATATGGTCTTAATGAGAAGACTGAAGGAAATGCAATTGCACAAGCAAACACTCCTGTTATGGATAAATTAATGGCAGAGTGTCCATTTGTAAAAGGAAATGCCAGTGGTTTAGCAGTAGGTCTTCCAGATGGACAGATGGGTAATTCGGAAGTTGGACATCTTAACATTGGTGCCGGTCGTATTATATATCAAGAATTAACAAGAATTACAAAGTCAATTAATGATGGTGACTTTTTTGAGAATGAGTCTTTATTAGCAGCAGTTAAAAATGCCAAAGACAATAACTCAGATTTACACTTATTTGGTTTATTATCAGATGGTGGTGTTCATAGCCACAATACACATTTATATGGAATATTAGAACTTGCAAAGAGAGAAGGATTATCAAATGTATATGTACATCCTTTCTTAGATGGTCGTGATACAGCTCCTACATCAGGTAAGGGATTTGTTGAAGACTTAGTTAACGAGATGAACAAGATAGATGTTGGTAAGGTAGCATCTATATCAGGTCGTTATTATGCAATGGATAGAGATAATAGATGGGATAGAGTTGAGAAGGCATATAATGCATTAGTATTAGGCGAAGGTGATACAGCAACTAATCCAGTACAAGCTGTTGCAGATTCATATGCAAAGGATTTAAATGACGAATTTGTTGTACCTGTAGTAATTGAAGAAGATGGTAAACCAGTAGCTACAATTAAAGCTAATGATTCAGTTATATTCTTTAATTTCCGTCCAGACCGTGCTAGAGAAATAACTAGAACTTTCTGTGATAAATCATTTGATAACTTTGAGAGAAAGAATGGTTTCTTACCACTTAC
>JAVBSN010000044.1:0-50966 GCA_031547045.1 Lachnospiraceae bacterium | reverse complement strand
AGAAGTTAAGGCAATAGAGGAAGCCGTATTTGACCCATCATTCGGTCTTGAGGAAATCAAAACAGAAGTAAGAAGTATTGAAAGTACAATCAATAATCCATCATATGGATTGAAGGAAATCAAGTCAGAGATTAAGGCAATCGAGGGAGCAGTATTCGACCCATCATTTGGTCTTGAGGAAATCAAAACAGAAGTAAGAAGTATTGAAAGTACAATCAATAATCCATCATATGGATTAAAAGAAATCAAGTCAGAGATTAAGGCAATCGAAGGAGCAGTATTTGACCCATCATTCGGTTTAGAAGAAATCAAGTCAGAAGTTAAGGCAATAGAGGAAGCCGTATTTGACCCATCATTCGGTTTAGAAGAAATCAAGTCAGAAGTAAAAGCAATAGAGGAAGCAGTATTTGACCCATCATTCGGCTTGGAAGAAATCAAAACAGAAGTAAGAAGTATTGAAAGTACAATCAATAATCCATCATATGGATTGAAGGAAATCAAGTCAGAGATTAAGGCAATCGAGGGAGCAGTATTTGATCCATCATATGGTCTTGAGGAGATTAAAACAGAAGTAAGAAGTATTGAAAGTACAATCAATAATCCGTCATATGGTTTGAAGGAAATCAAGTCAGAGATTAAGGCAATCGAAGGAGCAGTATTTGATCCATCATTCGGTCTTGAGGAGATTAAAACAGAGGTAAGAAGTATTGAAAGTACAATCAATAATCCATCATATGGATTGAAGGAAATCAAGTCGGAGATTAAGGCAATAGAAGGAGCGGTATTTGATTCATCATTCGGCTTGGAAGAAATCAAAACAGAGGTAAGAAGTATTGAAAGTACAATCAATAATCCATCATATGGATTGAAGGAAATCAAGTCAGAGATTAAGGCAATCGAGGGAGCAGTATTCGACCCATCATTTGGCTTAGAAGAAATCAAATCAGAAGTAAGAAATATTGAAAGTGCAATATATAACCCATCGTATGGATTGTATGAGATAAAGACAGAGATTATTGAAATTATTGATAAATTGAATAGCCCAGTATTTGGTTTACCAGTAATGAATCAAAAGATAGAAAATATTGAAAGCAGAGTGGAATATATTATATATTTACTTTCAACAATAAATTAATTATTAGTATAAATTAAATAAAGGGGTATCAACAGTAAAATTACTGTAATGATGCCCCTTAAAGGAGGGGCATTTTGATAACACTAAGCTTATGTATGATTGTAAAAAATGAAGAAGATACCCTTGCCAGATGCTTAGAAAGCATGAAGGATATAGCAGATGAAATAATTATTGTAGATACAGGTTCTAATGACAAAACCAAGGAGATAGCTGGAAAATACACAGAGCATATATATGATTTTGAATGGGTAGATGACTTTTCAAAAGCCAGAAATTATTCATTTTCTAAAGCAACTATGGAATATGTTATGTGGTTGGATGCAGATGATGTAATTTTGGAACAAAATAGAATTGAATTAAAAAAATTAAAAGAAACTCTTAATACAGAGATTGACACTGTTATAATGAAATATGACCTTACTTCTAGAGAAAGTGAGAAAGTAGTAACTTATTTTTATCGAGAAAGAATAGTGAAAAGAAGTAAAGATTTTAAATGGTATGATCCTGTTCATGAATATATTTTTTATAGTGGAAAATACATGAAGGTAGATACTGCTGTAACTCATATGAAGATGCATCCACCTACCAGAAGGAACTTGGATATACTTGAAAAATATATTAAGAATGGAAATGAATTAGACGATCGGAAATGTTTTTATTATGCAAGGGAACTATTCCATGCTGGAGAATTTGACAAGGCAGCTATTTATTACAATAAGTTTTTGGAAACTGATACAGGATTAATCTCTAATTATTTAGACTCATGTATTGAACTTTCTAGTTATTATGATTATAAAAAGGATAATAAAAATAGTATTAAAACACTTTTGCGATTCTTTGAAAAAGAAGGTCCTCGTGCAGAGATATGTTGCAAAATAGGATATTATTATAAGGACAGGAAAGATTATCAAAAAGCAGTTTCGTGGTTTTTGTTAGCACCATATACGGCACAACCAGTATCACTTGGTGGTGTTATGCCACAATATTGGGACTATATTCCTTACATGGAACTATGCTCATGCTATTATCACATGGGTTTAATTGATGAAGCAATTATATATAATGAAAAAGCAGCAGAATTGTATTCATCAGATGAGAAAATATGTCATAATCGAGCATATCTTGGTCTGATAAAACAAAAGTTAGTGAAAAAATATAATGATATGAAGCAAGAATAACGGTATAAAAAAATAAGCATATCTTTTTCTAAATAAAAGGATATGTTTATTTTATGCATATCCATAAGTAAAATATTGAAAAATATCTGAAATAGTGATAAACTTTTAGCGGTACATTTTTTGAAAATAAAATTATACAAACTTAAAAAAGAGCGAAAATAAATGTTCACTCTGACGTTTGTGATTTCCCACTTTCAAGTGAAATCACAGCAATATGATATACAAGAAAGGATAGCAAACTATGGATTACGCAGCAGAATCATTAAAATTACATAATGAATGGAAAGGAAAAATTGAGGTTACCACAAGAGTTCCATTGGAAACAAGAGATGATTTATCTCTTGCATATACACCAGGTGTTGCACAACCTTGTTTAGAAATTCAAAAAGATATAAATAAGAGTTATGAGCTTACAAGACGTTCTAACCTAGTTGCAGTTATTACAGATGGAACAGCAGTATTAGGATTAGGCGATATTGGACCAGAAGCAGGTATGCCTGTTATGGAAGGTAAGTGTGTTCTTTTCAAAGCATTTGGAGATGTTGATGCTATACCACTTTGTGTTGGTTCCAAATCAGTAGATGATATTGTAAATACTGTTACTTTACTACAAGGTAGCTTTGGTGGTGTTAATTTAGAAGATATTTCAGCACCACGTTGTTTTGAAATAGAGAGAAGATTAAAAGAAACTTGTGATATACCAATTTTCCATGATGACCAACATGGAACAGCAGTTGTTACCCTTGCAGCACTTATTAATGCATTAAAATTAACTGGTAAAGAAATTGATAAAATAAGAGTAGTAACAAGTGGAGCAGGTGCAGCAGGTATAGCAATTATTAAATTACTTATAGCAATGGGATTAAAAGATGTTGTTTTATGTGATAGACAAGGCGCAATCTATAAAGGCAGAGAGAATCTAAATGCGGAGAAGATTGAGATGGCAGAGATTACTAATATAGAGATGAGAAAAGGAAGCCTTGCAGATGTATTAATAGGTGCAGATGTATTTATTGGCGTATCTGCTCCAGGATGTGTTACACCTGAGATGGTAAAGAATATGAACGAGAACCCTATTCTTTTCCCAATGGCAAATCCTACACCAGAGATTATGCCTGATCTTGCTAAAGAAGCAGGTGCAGCAGTAGTTGGAACAGGAAGAAGTGATTTCCCTAATCAGATTAATAATGTACTTGCTTTCCCAGGTATATTTAGAGGAGCACTTGACGTAAGAGCAAGTGATATTAATGATGAAATGAAGATAGCAGCAGCTCATGCAATTGCATCATTTGTAACAGACGATAACTTATCCGCTGATTATATTATTCCAAGTGCACTTGATAAGTCAGTAGCAACAGCAGTAGCTGAAGCAGTAGCAAAAGCCGCAAGAGATACAGGTGTTGCTAGAATATAGAACATAGAAGATTCACAGCATCTATCAGAAATGATAGATGCTATTTTAAATTGAAGAAATATATATACAGATATTGGCGTTTAGCTATATGTGTGATATGTTGATATATATAAATACACAGGATGAATTATCATGGATTATACAATGGATGAGCGTTGCACAAAAATAATAGATACTTGCTTAGAAATCAAAGAAACAAATCCAATTACAATATTTAAAGAAATTGCACAGATGGATTTTATTAGAATACATGGACCAGAACATCATATTTTAGATGGCTCAGCAATATTAATGGCATATTATAATGCTGGTGGAGATATAAACTTGAAGAGGTCTTTAACTGAACTTATGAATAGAGGAAAACAAATGCCAGGAGCCACATGTGGCATGTGGGGAGTATGCGGAGCTGTATCATCAGTTGGAGCAGCACTTTCTATTATAGATGGAACTGGGCCACTATCTACAGATAGTTCTTGGGGAGAACATATGAAATATACATCACTAGCTTTAGGGAAATTAGCAGAGATTGGTGGACCAAGATGTTGCAAGCGACATGCATTTTTAGTAATTATAGAAGCAATAAAATATATTGATACACATTATAATATTAGATTGGATGAAACAGATATTAAATGTGAATTTGCTAAATACAATGAACAGTGTATTGGTAAAATATGTCCTTTTTCGGAGGTAAACTAATGAAGGTAGCATTTATATGTATTCACAATTCTTGTAGAAGTCAGATGGCAGAAGCATTAGGAAAACATTTTGCATCAGATGTGTTTGAGAGTTATTCTGCAGGAACAGAAACAAAACCACAGATAAATCAAGATGCAGTTAGAATAATTAAAATGTTATATGGAATAGATATGGAGCAAACCCAGTATTCAAAATTAGTTACAGATATTCCAACACCAGATATTGCAATATCAATGGGATGTGAGGTGGGATGCCCTTATATTGGAGGAGAATATGATGATAATTGGGAACTTGAGGATCCGACAGGCAAGAGTGATGAAGAGTTTATTAAGATTGCAAAAATCATTAAAGAAAAGATCTTGAAATTAAAGAAAAAAATAGTTGACTCTAAAGTTAACTAGAGTGTTATACTTTATATTATAGAAATTAATATAAATGCGAAAAGGAGAATTGAACATGGCAAACACATCTATTACAAAAACAATGAATCGCCTTTCAGTAAAGACACAAACATTAGCAACAATTATAGCTATTGTTGCAGCAGTTACGCTTCCTCAATTATTTCATACATTAGGAGCAGTTTCAGGATTAGGAACAGCATTAGGTGAAACTTTTCTACCTATGCATTTGCCAATCATTCTTGTTGGTTTACTAGCTGGTCCGTATGCAGGTGTAATCGCAGGTGCAATAGCTCCACTTCTTAGTTTTGCAGTTACAGGTATGCCTACAGGTCTTATGTTACCATTTATAATGATTGAATTAGCTATATATGGTTTATCAGCAGGACTTCTTCGTAATGCTAAGATGACTACATTTGGCAAGGTAGTTATTGCTCAAGTTACAGGTAGAGTAATTCGTGCTATAGCTATTTTGTTAGCAGTATATGTAATTGGAAATCAGATGATAGGCGTAGCAATAATATGGAAGAGTATTGTTACTGGTCTACCAGGAATATTATTTCAATTAACTTTATTACCATTATTGATGTTCTGGATAGATAATAGAAAGAGAAATGAGTAGTGATTTAGCACAGGCTAAAAGCCTGTTATTAGATGGAGAATATACCTGTGTTTTATGTAAGGGAGAAGAGACTTATACTAGTACCAAGAGAGGTGTTATGCCTTTAGTGAAATGGTTGAATTCAGATATAGACTTACATGAATATAGTGTTGCAGATAAAGTAGTTGGAAAGGCGGCAGCATTTCTATATAGCTTGTTAGGTGTAAAAGAAGTATATGCCCCTGTTATGAGCGAGTCTGCTATACATACATTAGCTAAGTATGGAATTAATCCAACTTGCGACCTTCCAGTAAAATCTATTATAAATCGTGTAGGAACAGGAAGTTGTCCGATGGAACAAACAGTAAAGAGTATTGAAGACCCAGAAGAAGCATTTATGGCGATAAAACAAAAATTAATTGATCTATCTGCTAATAATGAAAATGCTTAATCTAGCGAGGTGATTAGTTATGACTTATACAATAAAACAAGTATCAGATATGACTGGAATTTCTATATCTACATTGAGATATTATGATAACGAAGGGTTGTTTCCAAATATGGAGAGAAAAGAGTCTAAATACCGCATATTTACAGATATAGAAGTAGAGACGCTTAAACTAATTGAATGTTTCAAAAAGGCTGGACTTCAGATTAGAGATATAAAGCATTATATGGAATTATATAAACAAGGTGCGTCTACATTACAAGAGCGTTATGAGATTATGCAACAACAAAAGGTAAGATTAGAGATGCAACAAGCAGAACTTACAAAATCTATGGAAGTTGTAGATCACAAACTAGCATATTATTCAGAGGCAATGAGATTAGGATCAGAAGCGGAATTAATTAGAAGATACGAAGCAAAATATAGAAACCTTAGGGAGGATGTTCTATGAGTAATACAGAGTATTTTGGAAAAGAAGTACCAAAGTTAGGATTTGGACTAATGAGATTACCTAAAAAGGGATTACGTATAGATGTTGAACAGACTAAGAAGATGGTAGATCTTTTTATGGAAGCAGGAGGTACATATTTTGATACAGCATATGTATATGTTGGATCAGAAGTAGCTACAAAAAAGGCATTGGTTCAACGTTATCCAAGAGAAAATTATACACTTGCAACTAAGCTAAATGCGTGGATGCTTGTGCGAAATGAGAAAGCAGCAAAACAAGAATTCTATACAAGTCTTGAAAGAACAGGAGCAGAATATATTGATTATTATTTGCTTCATGCTCTTATGGAAAATAACTATAAAGCTTATGATAAATATAACATATGGGATTATGTTAGAGAATTAAAAGAGCAGGGTCTAGTAAGACATTATGGTTTTTCTTTTCACGATGGTCCAGAATTACTCGACCAGATTCTAACAGAGCATCCAGATGTGGATTTTGTACAGTTACAGATTAATTATGCAGATTGGGAGAATCCAAAGGTTGTTTCTAGAGCAAATTATAAAGTTGCTAGAAAACATGGAAAATCAATAGTAGTTATGGAACCAGTTAAAGGAGGAGCATTAGCAAATCCACCGAAAAAGATTAGAGAAATCTTTGATGCAGCCAATCCTAATGTTTCATATTCATCTTGGGCAATTAGATTTGCAGCATCTCTAGACGGCATTATTACAGTGCTTTCAGGAATGTCTAATATTGAACAGATGGAAGATAATCTTTCGTATATGAAGGAATTTAGACCATTAAGTGATGAAGAACAAGAAGTAATTCGAAAGGTACAAGAGGAATACGGCAGGTTATCAACTATTCCATGTACAGCTTGTCATTATTGTGTTGATGGTTGTCCTAAAAAAATAGCAATACCAGAAATCTTTACAGCAATGAATAAGAGACTTGCTAATGGACAACTTGAAGAGTCTGTAAAAGAATATGCTGAGTTTGCCACTGAAGGACATAAAGCATCAGATTGTATTAATTGCAAACAATGTGAAAATGCTTGTCCTCAGCATATAGAGATTACAGAGTATTTAAAAGATTGTGCGGAAGCATTAGAGTAGAGTTTCATCTAAGAAACTACTTCTTTTTCCGTAATACAAAATATCAAGTTCATGTAATGCTCTAGTACAAGCAATATAGAGAATTTGTCTATCACGTTCAGTTTGATATTCATCATCAGTTACCTCTGGGACGATTACATAGTCAAATTCTAAACCTTTAATTAAATATGAATTAGTTATAATAATGCCTTCGTGAAAATTTGCATATTCATCATTCATAAGATAACATTTATGTTTATGCTCATCATCGAGGGCATTATACAATTTATTTGCGGCTCCACCAGATTTGCATATTACAACAGATGTTGTAACTGTATTTAGATCTACATTGTCTATTTTTTCTTGAATGGATTTAACCATATCCAAGTAGTCTGAACATTCTTCAAAAGAAGGTTCCTTTCCGTGTCTTTCAAATGATTCTGCATCAGTTAGAGTACATAGATTTCTACAGAACTCACTGATTTCATATGTTGAACGGTAGCTTTTTAACATCTTAATTAGAGTAACATTTTCATTAAATATATTTTGAACATTATCTAATAAAGAGTCTTTGGTTCTATCTACAACTTGATTAATATCGCCAAGAATAGTCATCTTACATTTGAATAGTAAATGTAGAATTTCATATTGAACCATAGAGTAGTCTTGCATTTCATCCACAATAACGTGCTTGATTCTATCAAACGGTGACCGGCTTCTTCCGTTAAGCATAAAATTAAGTAGTATTACTGGAAAAACATCTTCATACAAAAGGTGAGATTCATGTATAGAATCATTTTTTAATAATGGATATTTTTCTCCAAGATTTGAAATAAATTGACTATATAACTTAATAGTATTTGTGGTAGTTGCCATTTCTCTTAGAGCCCATTTAATTTTATTTCTTGTTGCTGTAGTGACTACAGTATTTTCATATGATTCATATATATCAGCAATTCGTTCACTTATCTTATCCATTCTCTCAAGTATTGGACTTGTAGAAAATGTGTTCCAATATAGGGATTCAATTTTGTCTTTTTCAAATACATAATCTTTTAATTTATATGAAGAAAAGTTCATTAGAGTAGATTCTAATTCAGCAACAAATTTCTTCATTTCTTCAAGAAAAATAATGTTACTTTTAAATCGAATCTTTTGGAGGCGGTTATCATCTTCTGATTTACACCCTATTATATATTCCATCTGTTCATACTTAGATTCATATTTGCAAATGCCTTTCATTTCGTCTTCAGCGATTTCATCAAAGCTTACTTCTGAAATGTTTTGCTCGTCAAGTTCAGGCAATACGTTAGAAATATAGTCTGCAAAAATATTATTAGGTGAAATAATAATTATTTCACTTGAATTTATATTATTTCTATTTTGATATAGCAAAAATGCTATTCGATGTAGTGCAATAGAAGTTTTTCCAGAACCAGCAACTCCCTGGACTAACATTATTGTTGATGTTTGGTCACGTACAATTGAGTTTTGTTCTTTCTGAATTGTAGCAACAATGTTTCTCATTTTGGTGCTACCATTTCCAGATAATTCTTTTTGTAAAATATCATCATCAACTTTAAAATCAGAATTTAGAGCATATTCTAATATACCTTTTCTGATCTTTAATTGTATCTTCTGAGTGATTTCTCCATCAATTTTTCCTATTGGTGCTTCATAATAAGCATTGCCAAGATCAAAATCATAGTACATACTTGAGATAGGTGCACGCCAATCAAATATTATGGATTCTCGGTCATCCTTACTTCTTAGACTACCAAGACCAATGTAGATAGTTTCAGCAACATCTTCACCATCATATATAAAATCAATTCTTCCAAAGTAGGTATTATCTTGAAGTCTTAGTAATAGCTTTTTTTGTTTCTCTTTGAATTCATAACTGTTATGTTCTTCGGATATACTTACTCTATTAGAGGCTAATTCTGCTGAATCTAATTCAGAACGATTTTCCCATATATAATTTTTCTGATCAATAATTTCTTGTTTGCTTATAAATAATTCATTTTCAATATCATCTAATTGTTCTTGTATAAATGTTTGCACTTCTTCAAGATGTTGTAGTTCTTCGGTCATCATTCTATCTGTTTGATTTTTCATGGTTTACCTCCTAATAAGTATTTGCTATTTTATCAAAATTGTAAATATTAATCAACTTATATTAGATTTTACATATGTTTAAATCCTGTTATAGAAACCAAAATCGCCTTGCGACCAAGGGGGATATATGATAAGCTAAGTTGTAGTACCATAGTCACTAAACTTGACAATACAATCTTCTCATTGACTTCGAAAACACCGTAAGCAATTACAAGATATGGTTACGATTAAGCTCGGAAATACCTTGCTAAGTAATAATAGTAGGAGGGGATTACATGGATTATGTAGTAATTTATAGTGGTACAGCAATTGTACTTTCAGCGATAACATTACTTATTTTTATAAATATAAATAAAGTTCCAAGTGTAGCTTCAAAATTGCAAGTATGGTTGATTTTCTCAACACTTCTTGCAGCTATATTTGATGTAGGATCAACACTTAGCATAAGCAATAATTTGCTATTGGTAATGAATACAGGTTATTATTTAACTCATACTAGTTCGCCAATACTTTATTTGTTATATGTTTCAGCATTTATTACAAAGACAAAAGATTTTAAAAAATTGGTTAGCCCATGGGTATATATACCACAAATAATTAATTTATTATTTGTAGTATTAAATCCCATAACTAAATTTTATTTTTATTATGAAGGAAAAGGTATTTATATACGTGGACCATTTCAGATTATTTCATATATAACTTCAGCGTTTTATTTTATATTTATATTGCAAGCAACTATACGAAATAGACGTAAGATAACAAAATTAGTTTTAATTACAGCTAATTCTTTTTCTGTTGCTATATTGCTAGTCATAGTGGTTCAATTTATAAATCCCAATATGTTAGTTGAATGTTATGTGGCATCTATGTGTTTGTTGATTAATATGTTTACATGTCAGAGTCAAGCTGACAGTATAGAAATGGATACAGGTTTACTTAGTAGAAGATCATTTCTTGAACAATGTTTATCTGTGCTTTCAGATGAAGATAATGTAACAGTAGTTATTATGAAGATACCAGAGTTTACATTTATTAATAGCAAATCTGTAAGTGCCATATCAAACCAACTGTTAAGTGAGTTTTCAAAATACCTTTCAGAATGTGTCAATTTCGGTGAAGCATACTATTTAGAAGATGAATGTTTTGCAATTATAACACCTAAGAATGCTTCTAAGGCACAAGCTGTATATGATAAGGTACAGAAGCGCCTTGAGGAAAGTTGGCATATTGGTAATGTTAATACTTACATAACTGCTTATGGAATGAAGATGACACTTCCAGAAGATGCAGTGAACATTGAGGGAGTTATTTCTTGTATAAATCAGTTTAAATTAGCAAATATTAATTCGTCAAAGATTATAGCAGGTAATGAGATTTTACAAGATTACAAGCGCCGAATGAAAGTAGAAGAAGCTTTAGAAAATAATGAGTTTTTTGTATGTTATCAACCAATATACTCTTGTGAAAAGAGAAAAATAATAAGTTGTGAAGCATTGGTAAGATTGCAAGATAAGGAACTTGGATGTATTTCTCCAGATGAATTTATTCCTATAGCTGAGGATAACGGTAGAATTACACAGATTGGATTGTTTGTGTTTGAGGAAGTTTGTAAATTTATCACAGATAAAAATATTCATAAAATAGGAATTGAATATGTTGATGTAAATTTATCTGTAATTCAATGTATGCAATCAAATCTTGTTGAACAGATTACAGAAGTTATGAATAAATATAATGTTTCTCCATCTGAGATTTGCTTTGAACTAACAGAAACAGCATCAGCATTTACTCCTTACATTATGGAAAAAAATATTCGTGAATTGGCTGAAATGGGATTTTTATTTGCATTAGATGATTACGGAACAGGTTTTTCTAATATGAAATATTTGCTTAATCTACCATTTGGCATAATTAAACTAGAAAAAGGTATGATATGGGATAGTTTCAAAAATGTAAAAACGGCTATAGCCATTGATAGTACAATTGCATTGGCAAAAAACCTTAATATAATGATAGTTGCAGAAGGTGTAGAGACAATAGATCAAGCAAATGTTCTTTGTGAAAAAGGTTTTGATTATCTTCAAGGATTTTATTTTTCAAAACCTGTAGTAAAGGACAGGTTTTTTGAAATGATTAAGATAGCAAAGGATCCGATTGTTGTGAATTGATAGATAAAGAGGTTATTATGTTAGGAAACAAAAGAGGAAATAAGTTAAATAATTATGTTTCAAGTTATGTTGTATTTGACTTAGAGACAACAGGTATAAGTTATAATAATGATGATATTATAGAAATATCAGCTATAAAGGTGAACAATAAGAATGTTATAGATACATTTAGTAGTCTTGTAAATCCTGAGAGACCTATACCATATGGTGCTACAGCAGTAAATGGTATAACCAATGATATGGTTGAAGATGAACCAGTTCTTGAGGAAGTGCTAGCAGAATTTATTGATTTTATTGGCGATGAGATTCTAGTAGGACATAATATTCATAGCTTTGATATGAAATTTATATGGAAAGCAACAGAAGAATTGTATGGTAAAACAATTACAAATGATTATATAGATACTCTTCCTATGGCAAGACAGTGTTTGCCACAATTAGCACATCACAGATTAGTTGATATATCAATGTATTATGATATAAGTACAGCAGGAGCTCATAGGGCATTAAGTGATTGCATGATGAATCAGAAATGCTTTGAGTTGATGTCAGAGGAACAGACTAAAAATCCACTGAGGAGTTGCCCTAAATGTGGAGGAATGATGAAGCTTAGAAGTGGAAGATATGGTGAATTCTTTGGTTGTATGGAATTCCCTAAATGTAGATATACGGAGAATGCATAATTAATAAGGAGAGTGAACACTCAATATGAAAGAGAGCATTTTAATCGTAGATGATGAAAAGGAAATAGCTGATTTAATAGAAGTGTATTTAGTAAATGATGGATATACGGTATATAAGTTTTATAATGGTACTGATGCGTTAAAATGTATTGAATCAACAAAGATTGATATTGCAATATTAGACATTATGCTTCCTGATATTGACGGATTTCATATATGTCAGAAGATTAGGGAAAAACATTATTTTCCTATTATTATGTTAACTGCTAAGGTTGAAGATACAGATAAAATAATGGGACTTACTATTGGAGCAGATGATTATATAACCAAGCCATTTAATCCATTAGAAGTTATAGCAAGGGTTAAGACTCAATTAAGGCGATACGTTAGATATGGTAATATTTCTGTACAACAACCTACTACTATAAATGAATATGATATAAAAGGTTTGATTATAAATAAAGATACACATAAATGTACTTTGTTTGGAAAAGATATTCTACTAACACCTATAGAGTTCTCTGTGCTTTGGTATCTATGTGAGAATCAAGGTAAAGTAGTTTCTTCCGAGGAATTATTTGAATATGCATGGGGAGAAAAATACTTAGATAGCAATAATACTGTTATGGCTCATGTTGGAAGATTAAGAGAAAAACTTAATGAGCCTGCAAAGAAACCAAGATTTATAAAAACTGTATGGGGAGTGGGATATACCATTGAAAAATAATATATTAAAATCTAATAGTGATTATCGTCAATTGAGAACAAAGTTATTTGCAAGAACATTATTGATGGTGGTAAGTTCAATAGTAATAATGTTATTAATATATAATTTTATAATTAATAATAATATAGGAAACCTTATTGTTTACTTAATTCAGAATATATTAGGAAGAGATTATGGTAGTGCTTTAGAAATATATCAGCTTATTTTTCGTAATTATAGGGACATATATATTTTCATTGCATTAGTAATAGTATTCTTTGTAGTATTCTTTGTTATATTTCATTTTTATTTAAATTGGTTTACTAAGTATTTTGGAGAGATAAATAAAGGAATAGATGCATTGATTGAAGAAGGTGCAGGAGAAGTAAACTTATCACCAGAATTATCAGCTACAGAGAAAAAGATAAATACTATTAAGCATACTCTTGAGAATAGAAAATTAGATGCACAATTAGCAGAACAGCGAAAAAATGATTTAGTTGTATATCTTGCCCATGATTTGAAAACGCCACTAACCTCTGTTATTGGATATTTAACTTTATTACGTGATGAGGGTCAGATTTCAGAAGAGCTTAGAGAAAAATACTTGTCTATTTCATTAGACAAAGCAGAGCGACTTGAAGATTTAATAAATGAATTTTTTGAAATTACTAGATTTAATATTTCAGGTATTGTTCTTCAATATAGCAAGGTAAATTTAACTCGTATGTTAGAGCAACTTACATATGAATTTAAACCAATGCTATTTGAGAAAAATCTAACATGTAACCTTAGGATAGAAGAATCAGAGTTAATGATAAAATGTGATATTAATAAAATGCAACGTGTATTAGATAATTTATTGCGTAATGCAGTTTATTACAGTTTTGAAGATAGTACTATTGATATTATTGTTATGCACAAAGAAAATAAAATAACAATCAAATTCATAAATCATGGAGATACAATTCCAAGTGAGAAACTTGACCGAATTTTTGAACAGTTCTATCGTCTTGATGTAGCTCGTAGTTCAAATAATGGTGGTGCAGGGCTTGGACTTGCTATAGCTAAGGAGATTGTTGAACTCCATAAAGGAACAATAACAGCAAGTAGCGAAAATGAAATGGTTGAATTTGATGTTATCATTCCTCTTTCATAGGATAAAAGTAATCTCTTAAGAAAAAAGTAATATAATCAGTATAGAAAACGGAGAAATTCTTTTAATTAAACGGAAAAAGAGCATTTTTGTTCTTGATACAATTATTGTGTCAAAGCAAGAATGCTTTTTTATATTAAAAAAGGAGATTAAAAGATGGAGAAGAGAAAAATTGCAGTTGTTTTCGGGGGTAATTCCACAGAATATGAGGTGTCATTGCAATCAGTGTCATCCGTTCTAGAAAATTTAGATACAGATAAATATGATGTTATTACAATTGGTATTACAAGGGAAGGCAGATGGTATCGTTATAATGGTAATTACAACAATATCAAAAATAATACATGGCATAAAGATTTCTATAATATTGTTCCTGTTGCGGTGTCACAAAATAATATAGGAGGGGGAATTATTGAATTTTCAGAAGGAAATACCAAGATAACAAATATAGATTTTGTATTTCCTATATTACATGGGAAAAATGGTGAAGATGGAACAGTACAGGGTATGTTTGAATTAGCGGGTATACAAATTATTGGTTGCAATACATTATCATCAGCTTTATGTATGGATAAGGATAGAGCCCATAAACTTGTTTATACAGCAGGTATTTCTGTGCCAAAATCTATAACATTTGTACAAGATAATATAGAGGAAGCCTTAGCTAAGATTAATGTAGAACTTACTTATCCTCTTTTTGTAAAGCCTGTTCGTGCAGGATCATCTTTTGGAATTACTAAAATTTATAAAATTGATGAACTTAAATCAGCAGTAGATTTTGCATTTGAATATGATGATGAAGTAATTGTTGAAGAAAATATTGATGGATTTGAAGTAGGATGTGCTGTATTAGGTAGAGATAATTTAGTTGTTGGCAGAGTAGATGAAATTGAGTTAACAAATGGCTTTTTTAATTATGAAGAGAAATATACCTTAGAGACTTCCAAGATCTATATGCCTGCAAGAATTAATGCAGATTGTGAAAGACGTATACAGGAAACAGCAAAGACTATTTATAGTGCTCTTGGTTGTTCTGGATTTGCTAGGGTTGATATGTTTTTAATGCCGTCTGGTGAGATTGTATTTAATGAAGTTAATACAATACCTGGATTTACTGCTCATAGTCGTTATCCAAATATGATGAAAGGAATCGGCATGTCATTTAAAGAATTATTGGACAAGTTGATTGGGTTATATATTGAATAATGAATAAGAGTAAAACATATACAGGAATTGATTGGTTTAGATTTATTGCAGCATTTTTAGTGATTGCAATTCATACATCACCTTTACTATCATACAGTGAAATAGGTGATTTTATATTAACACGTATAATTGGTCGTATTGGTGTACCATTTTTTATTATGACATCAGGTTTCTTTCTAATTTCAAGATATACGTATAATGCAGATAAGTTAATATCCTTTATAAAAAAGACAACATGTATTTATGTAATATCTATTATAATTTATATACCTATAAATATATATAATGGGTATTTTAATATGGATAATCTATTGACTAATATTATTAAGGATATTTTATTTGACGGTACAATGTATCATTTATGGTATATTCCGGCGTCAATTATGGGTGCAATAATCGCATGGTTTATAGTGAAAAAACTAGGCTTCAAAAGGGCATTGCTTATTACGAGTATTCTGTATGTAATTGGTTTGTTTGGAGATAGTTATTATGGAATTATAGAAAAAATTCCTATGTTGAAAACTTTATATAATTGTTTATTTGAAATATCTGATTATACTCGTAATGGTATATTCTTTGCTCCAGTATTTTTTGTACTTGGCGGAATTATAGCAGATAATTCTATACGTATTTCTCTGAAAAATAGTATTATAGGCTTTGTTATTTCACTTTTAATGATGTTTTGTGAAGGTATGTTACTTCACAGATTCGGATTACAACGCCACGATAGTATGTATATAATGCTCTTACCATGTATGTACTTTTTGTTTAATGCGTTAACTTTTTGGAAGGGAAGTCGTATTTTATTATTGCGTACATCAGCACTTATTATTTATATAATTCATCCAATGGTAATTGTTGTTATAAGAATGTTTGCAAAAATATTTAATGTTCAGGAATACCTTATTGAAAATAGTATTATACATTACTTAGCTGTTAGTATTATTTCAGTAGCAACTTCCATTATAATTACAGTAGTGTTCTATAAGGTAAAAGATAAGCAAAATGTATATGCAATAAATAGAGATAGAGCTTGGGTAGAAATTGATTTAGACAACTTAGAGCATAATGTTGAAGAATTGAATAAAGCAATGCCACAAGGATGTGAATTGATGGCAGTTGTTAAAGCAGATGCTTATGGACATGGAGCTTTTAGGGTGTCTACATTTATAAATAAAATAGGTGTCAAAGCATTTGCTGTTGCTACTATTGATGAAGGTATAGAATTGCGTCGTTATGGTATATCTGGTGAAATATTAATACTTGGATATACTAATCCGGCAGAAGTAAAAGAGCTTCGTAAATATGACCTTACTCAGACTTTACTTGATTTTCAATATGCTAATGTTCTAAATGAACAAGGCGTAAATATTAAAGCACATATTAAAATAGATACAGGAATGCATCGTCTTGGATATGCACATAATGATATAGAAGATATTATAGAAACATTTAAGTTTAAAAACATTAATATAAATGGTATATACACACATTTATGTGTGTCTAATAGCTTTGTTATAGAAGATATAGATTATACTAAAATGCAAATTTCAGATTTCTATAAAGTTCTTCATATGCTTACAGAGAATGGTATAGAACTTCCTAAAACACATATTCAAAGTAGCTATGGATTATTGAATTATCCAGAGATTAAATGTGATTATGTAAGAGCGGGTATATCATTATATGGGATTTTAAGTTCTTCTGGTGATAGTACAAAATTACAACTTGATTTGCGACCTGTTCTATCCCTAAAATCACAAATAATTCTTCTTAGAGAAGTAAGAAAAGGGGATAGTGTTGGCTATGACAGAGCATTTATTGCTGATAGGGACAGTTTGATAGGAATACTTCCTATTGGGTATGCTGATGGTATACCTAGAAATCTATCTTGTGAGAATGGACAGGTTATAATTAATGGGTATAAGGCACCTATTATTGGTCGAGTTTGTATGGATCAACTTGCAATTGATGTAACAGATATACAAAATGTTGCTATAGGAAGTATAGCAACATTAATTGGTACAAATGGTAGTGAAGAATTATTGGCATCTGATGTTGCAGATGATTCCGATACAATTAGTAATGAAGTGTTAAGTAGAATGGGGACAAGATTGACAAAAAAATAACCTAGAGGTACTATTTCTAAAAGAGCATTTAGAAAGAGGCAATTTAAATGGATTTAAAAAGTCATATTATAGATACAATTAAAGAGTGGCAGTTGAAGATTGGAGAAATGGAACAGAGTATTAGGTTGTATTATCCTAAGGAATCTTTATGTAATTATTTAAGCGAGGATAAGGATATAGCTATAATTAAACTTTCTGCATTAGTAAAAGATTATTTGAATTTCAATGCACCATATTTAGGAAAAATAAATGTAAGTAATGATGGTAATAGATTTTGCCTTGAAATATCAGTAGAAGGCTGTAAGTATGTTGAGGAAAATATATATACACCTGAATTTTTAAATGACTTCTTATCTGTATTAAAAAATCAAAGTATGGATGATATTAGAGAGTTGTTTAGAGTGTATGCTGATAAACATAATACATCTTTTATGGAAGCCAAAGAAGATGATGGATTAGGAACAGTTTTCTATTTTGTAGATGAAAAGGTTGATCCATATGTGTATTGCATAGAACAAGATGTGTTTGGTATTACATACCATCGTTTTGCAAGAATTGATTATGAGGAGTTATAAAGAGCAAACCGCAATGAAAAGAATAACATTTACCTATTGACACATTACCCACCCCTTTGTTATCATAATAGAAAATAAAATACTCGTGAGGGAGTAGTTTGCGTAGTACTTTTACTACGTGTCAAGTCAACATACTGATTATTAATATAATCTGGCTTGTCTTAAATAACGAGACTCATGTCTAGCTTTAGTTGTGCATGGTCTGTTTATAATTATTCTTATTTGAATCTAGACTCATGTATAGCTATTATTGCTATACTTGAGTTTTTTTATTTATAAGGATCCTGTTGTAAATCAAATATAGATTTAAATTAAATATTGACAGATGAAAGTTATGTTGATAATATGAATACATGAATAGATGTTCATATATTCATAGAGCGAAAAATAAGGAGGGATACTATGTTTTTAAATATTTCAAATATTAAGAAGAGTTTTGGAAGTGGAGAAAATAGAAGTGAAGTTTTAAAAGGCATTGATTTTACAGTGGACAAAGGAGAGATTTGTGTTTTGTTAGGGCCATCTGGTTCAGGAAATTCTACATTATTAAATATTATAGGTGGAATTGATGATGCTGACAGTGGATATATCTCTATTAATGGAGAAAAGACAGAAGATATGAATGAGAAAAATCTAACATTATATCGTAGAAAGCATTTAGGATATGTATTTCAAATGTATAATTTGATACCTAATTTAACAGTGGAGGAGAATATTGAAGTAGGAGCATATTTAAGTGATAAGTCACTAGATTTAGATGAATTATTACACACTTTGGGGTTATATGAGCATAGACATAAGTTGCCTAATCAATTGTCAGGTGGTCAACAACAAAGAACAGCAATAGGAAGGGCTATTATTAAGAATCCAGATATATTGTTATGTGATGAACCAACAGGAGCACTTGATTACAATACTTCAAAAGATATATTAAAATTATTGGAGGACGTAAATAAAAAGTATCAGAATACAATTATTATGGTTACTCATAATGATTCAATAAAAGATATGGCAGACCGTGTAATTAAGTTAAGAGATGGAAATATTAGAAAGAACTATGTAAATGAAATAAAAATCTCTGCTGAAGATTTGGATTGGTAGGTGGTAGATATGAGGAATCCATTAAATAAAAGATTTGCTAGAGAGTTAAGAACAGAAATAGGAAAATACATTGCAATTATGGCATTTATGATAGTTACAATTGGTTTTATATCAGGTGGGCAGGTAGCTGGCTTAAGTATGGTTACAACATTCAATAATAATTTTGAAGACTACAATATAGAAGATGGGCATTTTGAACTTAAGGAAGAAGCTAGTAAGGAATTAATTGATTTACTTGAAGAGGAAGATGTTGATATATATGAGAATTACTACCTAGAAGAAGCTGTTTATAAAAATGATAAGTCTGAAAGTGAAAGTGTTCTTCGTATATTTATGGATAGAGAAGTTATAAATAAAGTCTGTCTAATTAATGGGGATATGCCCTTGTCAGATAAAGAAATAGCAATTGATAGAATGTATGCTACAAACAATAAAATAGAGATTGGAGATACTATTAGGCTTGATGGTATAGAGTTAAAAGTATCAGGATATGTAGCTCTTTCAGATTATACTTCCTTATTTTCAGACAATGCAGATACAATGTTTGATGCAATGAAGTTTGGTGTAGCTATTATGTCAGATAAAGGATTTGAGAGTATAGATAATAACCATATGCATTATAGTTATTCTTGGACTTATCATAACAAACCTGAAAGTGATAAGGAGAAAAAAGAGTATTCTGATGATTTTTTATCTGTGTTAAGTAGCAATGTTATGATAGAAGATTATGTACCAGAATATATGAATCAAGCAATTCATTTTGCTGGGGATGATCTTGGTAAAGATAAAGTTATGTTTGTTGTACTTTTGTATATTGTAATTGTGATTATGGCATTTATATTTGGAGTTACAGCAAATAATACTATTATAAAGGAAGCAAATGTAATAGGAACATTAAGAGCCTCTGGATATACAAGAAGTGAAATCGTGAGGCATTACATGACTACACCACTACTAGTTACAATTATTTCTGCTGTAATAGGTAATGTACTAGGGTACACAGTATTTAAGGATTTGGTAGCTAAGATGTATTATGGAAGTTATAGCTTAACAACATATCATACAATTTGGAGTAGCGAAGCATTTATGCTAACTACAGTAGTACCATTTATTATTATTTTCATTATCAATCTATTTATGATATGGCGCAAAATGTCTTTATCACCATTAGCATTTATTAGAAGAGATTTGAGTAAGAATAAAAAGAAAAAAACTATGGTTCTCCCGCGTTTTAAATTCTTTCATAGATTTAGATTGAGAATTATTTTTCAGAATATTCCAAGCTATATAGTGTTATTAGTTGGAATATGTATGGCAAATGCACTACTACTTTTTGGGTTAATGATGAATCCATTACTTGCTCATTTTCAAGATGAGATTCTTTCACACCAAATAGCTAACTATCAATATATACTTAAAGCGCCAATAGAAACTACTGAAAAAGGTGCAGAGAAGTATGGTGTATATTCGCTAAAAACAATATTTGAAGGTTTTGATGAAGAAGATATTACTATTTTTGGTGTGGTTGATGAAAGCAAATATATTAATGAAAATATTAAAAAGGGTGAAATCTATATTAGTGATGGATTTGCAGCAAAATATAATCTAGAAGTTGGAGATTCGGTCACACTAAATGATTCTTTTAAGGATATTAGCCATACTTATAATATTACAGGGACTTATGACTATCCAGCTATTTTATGTGTGTTTATGAATTTAGAGCAGTTTAATGAAGAATTAGGATATGATAAGGAATATTTCAGTGGTTATTTTTCAGATAAGGAAATTACTGATATTGATGATTCTTATATAAAAACAACTATAACTAAAGATGATTTAACTAAAACAAGTAGACAAATAGAAAAATCTATGGGTGGAGTATTTTATTTATTTCATGGATTTGTAGTGGCATTATATTTATTAGTTATATATCTACTAGCAAAAGTTGTTCTTGAAAAGAATACTACATCAATATCAATGGTTAAGATACTTGGATATGATAATCGAGAGGTTAAGAGATTATATTTATCAGCAACTGGCATAGCTGTTGCAATCATAATAATTATAACTATACCAATGTCTAGAAGTATTTTATATGCAGTTTATAAGCCTATGATGCAACAAGCATTTACTGGTTGGTTGCCTTATTATATTGAGCCATACGTTTATCCTGAGATGTTTTTAATTGGAATGATTACCTACTTTGTGGTAGAATTAATATTGTATATGAGAATAAAGAAAATTCCTATGGATGAGGCGCTGAAAAATGTAGAATAGAGAGGTATTCGTATGAAACTTTTAATTAAACAAAGAGTATTTTCATGGACAGATTCTTATGATATATATGATGAAAATGGTAATAGAAAATATTTTGTAAAGGCAGAATTTTTATCACTTGGACATCAATTACATGTATATGATAACAATAATAATCAAATTGGTATGATTAAACAAAAACTACTTACCCTTTTACAACAATTTGAAATAGAGATAGGTGGGATAACAAAAGGATATATACAGAAGAAGTTTACTTTGTTCAAACCAAAATATGAAATAGATTTTAACGGTTGGAGAGTAGAAGGAGATTTTATGGGATGGGATTACGATGTATATTCTGGATGTAGTTCTATTATTCATATATCCAAAGAACTATTTCGTTGGGGTGATACATATGCTATTAATTTTTCAAATCCAGCCGATGAATTAATGGGAATGATGCTAGTTATTGCAATAGATGCAGCAAACTGTTCTCAAGATAATGATTAGCATACTGATTGGAGATGATAGATTTGTCAAATCTTAATTTGAAAATTGCAGATAAGGGGCAAATTTCAGAGATAAAAAAACTTTATAAAAAAGCATTTCCTATAAGAGAGAGAAAACCATTTTTTCTTATAACTAAGAAGCAAAATCAAGGTAGTATGGAAATATTATCATTAAATGATGAAGGTTTTGTAGGTTTAGGAATTACAATGATGAATAAGGATCTTGTATTGTTGGATTACTTTGCTATAGATGTAGATATAAGAGGAAAAGGCTATGGAAAAGATGCTCTTAGACTATTAAAAAATAGATATGAGGGGAAGCGACTTTTTCTTGAAATAGAAGAACTAGATAAAAGTGCTAGCAATAATGAAGAACGAGTAAGAAGAAAGAATTTTTATCTGAGAAATGGATTATCTGAAACTGGAATTAAGGTAGATCTTTTTGGAGTAAATATGGAATTGCTTAGTTATGATTGTGAACTAACTTTTGATGAATATTATGATTTATATAAAAATAATATGGGTAATTTTCTAATTAGAAAAAATGTTAAACAGCTAATAAAATAATAATATACGAAGTTAAAGCAGGATTTTAGAAGTTGGGGAAGCTTTTTAACTAGAGAAGAATAAATATTAAAACTGGCATAACTTTTTGAAGTGATGCCAGTTTTATAATTTATAAAATATATTTTGCGATGGTTTTAATTAAAATCTTTTCATTAATAGGTTTATTAATATGTTCGTTCATTCCTATAGCAAGAGATTTTTCTTCATCTTCTTTAAATGCATGTGCTGTCATAGCAATAATAGGAATATCTTCATCAATTTCTCTAATCATTTTAGTTGCGCTATATCCATCAAGCGCTGGCATTTGAATATCCATTAGGATTAAATCATACTTATTAGGATTTTGATTAAACAAGTCTACTGCGATAAGTCCGTTTTCTGCTTCGTCAATACTTACATGAGTATATTCCAAAATGAATTTTACAATATCTCTATTAATAGCTACATCCTCTACAATAAGAATATGTTTGTGGCTAAGATCTAAAGTCTCTAGAGGAATATCATTAGGAACCTGTGCTGTTTTTAATTGAGGAAGAACTGTATTTAATGTAATCATAAGAGTAAATATACTACCTACGCCTAATTCGCTTTCTACGGTAATTGTTCCACTCATTAATTCAGCAAGTTGCTTTGAAATAGCAAGACCTAGGCCTGTACCACCATATTTTCTTACTGTTCGATTGTCGCCTTGTTCAAATGGTTTGAAAAGCTGACTAATTTGTGCAGGAGTCATGCCAACACCTTGATCAGAGATTTCAAATTTTAAACAAGCAGCATTATTAACAGTAGAGTCTAATTTAACATGAAGATTTATATTAGCATATTCGTGGCTAAATTTAATGGCATTATATAAAATGTTCATTATAATTTGTGTTAGTCGGAAAGAATCACCAAAGTAGGTATTAGGTACATCATCATCTATAAAGAATATAAGTTGTTGATGGTTCTCATCTGATCTAACTGATACAATATTTTTAATATTTTCTAGTGTTTCATCAAGTTCAAAGTAATCATTGGTTAATTCTAATTTAGCTGCTTCAATCTTGGACATATCTAGTACGTTATTAATAATATTTAGTAATATATCAGAAGCATTTTTAATATTATTTAAATATTTTTCAGTAGATTCTGATATAGAATCTTTTAGTGCAATATTAGTCATACCAATAATTGCATTAAGAGGAGTACGAATTTCATGACTCATATTAGATAAAAATGCAGTTTTAGCATTATTAGCATTTTCAGCACTAGTCATAGCCTTAACAAGATTTTCAGCAATACGTTGTCTACTGAAAAACATTGAATAGGTACTGCTTGCCATCATAACAAGTTGAATCTCACTTTCAGTCCACTCCTTATTAAATTTAGACTTCATTACTTCTAAGAAACCAGCAAATTGACCATCAATATGAAAAGGTACAAAAAGAATAGATTTTAAATGTTGGTCAGACTTTAAATGAGGTAAGAAAAGGCTACTATCTATTATTGCATAAGGTACTTCATTATTTAAAACCTTATTAAAATCATCTTTAACATCAGAAAATTTAATAGAATTCTGATCTCTAGGTATATTTGTAAGGGATGGGTTAAACCATTCATAATCATTGCCCATCTTATCTGTTTCACTATTATATAGAGATAAAATGGTACGATAGCAATCAAGAGATTCTCCAATAGCGCGAAGAGAATTCTCAATAACAATTCTAGGATTGTCTGCTTGTATAAAATCTTTAGCAATAGTGGCCATTACTTTTTGTTGTTCCAATTGTTCTTGAACATATCGTTCTGCTTTCTTTAAAGAAGAAATATCAAAATAAGTACGGAAACATACTTTTCTACCATCAATCCAAGTAATATATCTAGCAACACAACTTAATTCTTTCTTTAAATATGGTTGGTAAAGTTCCCAGGTTATAGATTGGTTAGGGTTGTCATCAAGGAATTTTTTTGCCTTAGTTACAGAGGCAATGCTACAGTCTGTAAACAACTCCCAATATTTTTTTCCAACATAATTTTCAGGAATATCAAAAGCATCTATCATAACATCATTAACAAATATAACTTCATCAGTATTAATATCTGCCACATATATCATTTGTTTCATACTATTTAATAGTGTTTCAGATATTTTGTTAGCACATTCTAATGATTTAATGCTTTCAGTAAAATCAACACATAGACCTATCATTTTATCAGGATTACCATGGCGGTCATATGAAAATTGAGCAGAATTCTTTAGGTATAGTTCACTTCCGTCAGGAAAGCATAAATGTATATCATTAATAAGCTGTTCTGTAGATGGCTCAAAGTTTCTAAGGAATCTATGAAAATCTGCATATTCTACTGGATCTAATATTGGCATAAGATAATCTGACCATTCAGTAGTAGTAAAAGGATTAATATGAGGTATCTTAAATAGTTTAGCAAAGTTTTCTTCGTAATGTATTACATATTCATTATTTTCATTGTGTTCTAGAGGAATTTCCCAATAACCGGCATTAGAACTTTGAAGAGCAATGTTAAAAGACTCTTTAGTAGATTGTAATTGAGATAATAGTTGCTCACGTTCAGTAACATCCATCGTCAATCCAATACGTTTAATAACATTGCCATTATCATCAAATACAGGATCTGAAAAGCAATGAATGTATTTATTTGTAGAACTTATATATAAGATATATTCAATAGAATTGCCTAAATCTTTTAATGGAATACTTTTCTTATAATCTTCTCCAGTAAAACGTATTTGTAAGAAATTATTCCATTCTTGAAGTGTAACAAGATTGGTATCTATATCATAATCTAAAATTTTCTTGATTTGATCATCAAAACTTACAGTTTTAGCGGCAATATCTATTTCCCAAACGCCTGAAGCGGAAGACTCAAGTGCTAAACGTAATCGCTCGTCTGTAGTATCGGTACTATTTTGTTGCATTGGTAATGTGGTTGAGTTATCAGAAGAATCTATAAGTGCTTTATTTCTTTTTATATATATTATTACATTAAATAAAAACCCACCTAAAAAGCCTAGTAAAAAGACAAAAAAGCCTATTAAGTAGGTTAGATTATTTATTCCCTTAGGTGTCAAAATCATTTGCCCCATAAATCAACCATCCCTTTTAAAATTATAGTTTAATTATAGCAATTATTATGAAATTGTGCAATAATTTATATGGGTAATATAGAAAAAATGTTAATGCTAGATTTTAACTAGAAGTGGAATTATAATTCTATTAAAGTAGATGATATTGAGATAGAGGAGAAATGGAATGATATTTGAAACAAAAAGACTTGTTTTACGCCCGTGGGTTATAGAAGATGCTAACGATTTATATGAATATGCAAAGAATCCCCAAGTAGGGCCTATTGCTGGTTGGCCTATTCACACTAGTGTTGACAACAGCAGAGAAGTTATTGAGGTTATATTATCAGCACCAGAGACTTATGCGGTATGTCTCAAAGAAAATAATAAGGCAATTGGTAGTGTTGGTTTGATGACAGGAGATCAAAGTAATATTGATTTAAACGATGGCGAGGCAGAAGTGGGATATTGGATAGGAGTTCCATTTTGGGGGCAGGGATTAATACCAGAAGCAGTTAAAGAACTTATGAAATATGCCTTTTGCCAACTTGAAATGAAGAAACTATGGTCTGGATATTTTGATGGAAATGAGAAATCAAAACGAGTACAAGAAAAATGTGGTTTCAAATATCAATACACCAATAAGGATATAGAGTGGGAATTAACGAATGATATTAGAACAGAGCATATAACGTGTATTACAAAGGAAGAATGGGAAGTAGAATACTTATAAGGGAGAAGGTTATGTTTCAGATAAGAGCTATAGGAATAAATGAATATGATAGATTACTACAATTTTATGATTTACTAATTGACTCAATGGAAGATAAAGAGTTTTGCCCAAAGTGGAAAAAACGTATATATCCAACAGAAGAATTTTTAAGAGAATCTATTGAAAAGCACGAATTATTTGTAGGCATGATTGACGAAAAGTTTGTTGGTGCTATGGTAATTAATCATGATTGTGCTGAGGGGTATGAAAATGTTCAGTGGGGTATTAGTGCAAATCAAGAAGAAGTAAGTGTTGTTCATCTTCTTGGAATATCCTATGAGCATCAAAATCAAGGAATAGCCAGGAAAATGGTAAAATGGGTTATAAATACTGCAAGGGAGAACGATAAAAAAACTATTAGATTAGATGTGTTAAGTGAAAACATTCCTGCACAAAGATTATATTCTTCTATAGGATTTAAACTTATGGATACTATAGAAATGTTTTATGAAGATACAGGTACAACAGATTTTATGTTGTACGAATATATACTTTGAGCCTAGAATGTATAATAACTTTGTGTAAATAAATATATATAAGAATTTGTGGGAAAATTGAAAAATTATGATTGACAAAGGAGTTAGTTGGTGCTAACATACATATAGTTAGGTTAGACTAACTTCTTTTTTGGAGTAGAGTTAGTTGCAACTTACCACAAGATACTTATGAACATTTTAAGTTTATATAGCAATATAGTACTTTAGATTATGGTATAGATTATTTAGATAGTAAGGAGGAGTTATAATGAGAACTCTTAAAGAAGTTAAGATTGGTGAAACCGCTACTGTTGTCAAGCTAAACGGTGAGGGTGCAATCAAACGTCGCATTATGGATATGGGAATTACAAAAGGTGTATCTGTTACAGTTCGTAAGGTAGCACCGCTTGGAGATCCACTTGAGATTACAGTACGTAATTACGAATTATCATTACGTAAAGCAGATGCGGATATGATAGAAGTAGAGTAGATATATTAGGGGCAAAGCCCCCTGTTTTTAGGAAATGAGTTAGTTAAGACTAACATGGATGGAAAGGAAGATAACAATGGAAATCAAAATTGCCCTTGCAGGTAATCCCAATAGTGGTAAAACAACATTATTTAATGCTTTGACAGGTTCTAATCAGTTTGTAGGAAACTGGCCAGGTGTTACAGTAGAGAAAAAGGAAGGTAAATTAAAGAATCATGAAGATGTTATAATTGTAGATTTACCAGGAATATATTCACTATCACCGTACACTTTAGAGGAGGTAGTTGCTAGAAACTATTTAATAGAAGAGCGTCCGGATGCAATTTTAAATATTGTTGATGGAACGAATATTGAGAGAAACTTATATTTAACGACACAATTTACTGAGATTGGTATACCTGTAGTAGTTGCTATAAATATGATGGATGTGGTAACAAAAAATGGTGATGAGATTAATATTGAATTACTTTCTAAGAAACTTGGATGTAAAGTAGTAGAGATTTCGGCTCTAAAACTAACAGGAATCTTAGAAGCGGCTGAGGAGGCTATACAGGCAGCAAAAGAAACAAAAACAGTTCCACAGCATAGCTTTTCAGGAGAAGTTGAACATGCTCTTGCTCACATTGAAGAGGCAGCTATTCACGACATGCCAGAAGAACAACAAAGATGGTATGCTATTAAAATATTTGAACGTGATGAAAAAATATTAGAGAAATTAAAATTAAGCAAAGAAAAGATTGAACATATAGAAGAAGATATTCTTGTAGTAGAAAAACAATTAGATGATGATGCAGAAAGCATTGTTACTAATGAGCGTTATAATTATATAACAGCCATAATTGAAAAATGTTATAAGAAAAATAATGCAGGTGGTCTTACAACATCAGATAAGATTGATAGAGTATTAACAAATCGTTTTGCAGCGTTACCAATTTTTGCAGCGATTATGTTTCTTGTATATTTCATTTCAGTAACAACAGTAGGTGCATGGGCAACTGATTGGACAAATGATAGTTTATTTGGAGAAGGCTGGAGCATGTTTGGTGTATGGATACAAGGTATTCCTGCACTTATGGAAAAAGGATTAGTAGCTATTAATTGTGCTGATTGGCTACAGAGTCTAGTACTTGATGGTATTGTATCTGGTGTTGGTGCAGTATTAGGATTCGTACCACAAATGCTAGTATTATTTTTATTCTTATCCTTCCTTGAAAGCTGTGGATATATGGCACGTATTGCCTTTGTAATGGATAGAATATTTCGTAAATTTGGTCTTTCAGGAAAGTCATTTATTCCAATGTTAGTTGGTACTGGATGTGGAGTTCCAGGAATTATGGCATCAAGAACTATTGAGAATGACCGTGACCGTAAGATGACTATTATGACTACAACATTTATTCCATGTGGTGCTAAGTTACCTATTATTGCATTAATTGCAGGTGCTATGTTTGGTGGCGCTTGGTGGGTTGCTCCAAGTGCATATTTTGTAGGAATTATTGCTATTGTTGTATCAGGAGTCATGCTTAAGAAGACAAAATTGTTCTCTGGAGATACAGCTCCATTTGTAATGGAACTTCCAGCATATCATATGCCAACTTTAAGTAATCTGCTACGTGCTACTTGGGAACGAGGATGGTCATTTATTAAAAAAGCAGGAACAATTATTCTAATCGCTACTATATGCATATGGTTTGCTTCTAACTTTGGTTGGGATAATGGAAACTTTGGAATGGTAGAAATGGATAGTAGTATATTAGCAGCTATTGGGGGAATAATATCATGGATATTCATACCTTTGGGTTGGGGAAATTGGCAGAGTGCAGTAGCAACTATTACGGGACTTATCGCAAAAGAAAATGTAGTTGGTACATTTGGAGTATTATTTGGTGGATTCGAAGGAGTTGAAGAAAATAGCTGGCAGATATGGTCAAACATGAGCGAACTATTTACACCACTTGCATCATATTCATTTCTTGTATTTAACCTATTATGCGCACCTTGTTTTGCAGCTATGGGTGCCATCAAGCGTGAAATGAATAATGGGAAATGGACATTATTTGCTATTAGTTATCAATGTATATTTGCTTATATTATTTCATTGATTATATATCAACTTGGAATGTTGTTTACAGGTCAAGGTAATGTGGTTGGTTCAATAGTAGCATTTATATTAGTAGCAGTTATGTTGTTTATGCTATTTCGTCCTAATAGAGAAAAGAGTAAAGTAAAGAAATAATCAGATAGAAAGGCAGTGATAGTTATGATGAGTTTTATAACAAACTATGGTGGCACAATTATAGTTGGAATTATATTAATTCTTATTGTTGTAGCAATCATAATAAAAATGCGAAATGATAAGAAAAAGGGTCAATCCTCATGTGGTTGTGGTTGCGAAAATTGTCCTAGTTCTAGTATGTGCCACAAAAAATAGCTTATCTTGCAATATCATGATGATATTTTGAAATACTATATGAAAATAACATAGATTATTATAGAAGCATATATAATAAATACATTGGAAACAATAGATATATATTTATGACATATGAGTGGGGAACATAGCAATAAAGATTAATCTTAATTTTATTAATATCTTATGGTAAATATATCTATTTGTAGTATAATATTAATTAATAAAGCTAAGCAAAATAGCTTGTATACAAAATATTATAAATATTCAATTGTATGGAGGTAGTATTATGAGACTAGAAGGAAAAGTAGCAATTATTACAGGTGCGACATCAGGAATGGGACGTTCTACAGCATACTTATTTGCTAAAGAAGGAGCAAAAGTAGTTGTTGTAGGAAGAAATGAAGACAGAGCCAAAGAAGTAGTTGAGAATATCAAAAAAGATGGTGGAGAGGCAATGTATATCATAGCAGATATGGCTGACTTAGAGCAAGTTAATATCATCGTACCAAAAACAGTTGAAGCATATGGAACAGTAGATGTATTGTTTAACAATGCTGGAATGCTTAGTTTAGTACCAGTTACAGATATAACATTAGAAGAGTGGACAAAAGTATTTAATGTAAATTTAACTTCTGCTATGTTATTGGCACAACAAGTAGCACCATACATGAAGAAACAAGGTAAGGGTTCTATTATTAATACATCATCAGTAGCTGGTTATGCAGCACACTTTGGACCAGTTGCATATAGCACTTCTAAACATGCAATGGAAGGACTTAATAAAGCATTAGCAAATGAATTAGGACCAGAGATTCGTGTAAATGCAATTGCACCAGGAGCAATTGTTACAGCTATGTTAGATAGTGTTGGTGGTGAAGAAGGTGTTAAATATATGGTTACAGGGGCACCACTAAAACGTGCAGGAAAAGGTGAAGATATTGCAACAGTAGCATTATTCTTTGCAACAGATGATTCAGCATTTGTTACTGGACAGAGCTTACGTGTAGATGGTGGATTTGAAGTTTAATATGTTATTCTATAATATAGGTAAGGCTATCACAATAAGTGGTAGCCTATTTTTATAAAAAATAGTATAACTTTTACGGTTGACACCAAATGGACTATATGATAACATACACATTAATTGAAAAACATCCGTGAGGGAGTAGTGGCGTGGAAACACGTGGTTCGTCAACATACTGACCTATTTGGTCTGGCTAATCTTAAATAACGAGACTCATGTATTGCTTAATAATATAAGCTATATGTGGAGTCTTTTTTTGACTCAAGCATTGCTTATAAAGCAGTACTTGGGTCTTTTTCATTTAATAACAATATGGAGGAATTTTTATGAATGTAAAAGAAAACCCAGTTAACCTAAGTGTAGCATATAAGCAGGAAGCCAATGAAATATTGGAATCTTTAAATGTTACACAACAATCAGGGTTAACCACTAAGCAGGTAGAAGAAAATAGAAATACTTATGGAGAAAATGCTTTTTCAAAGGAGAAACCTATATCACTTGCAAGAAGAATATGGGAAGCAGCTAGTGAACCAATGATAATTATGCTTATATTAGCAGCATTTATTACTTTAGGAGTAAATATTGCTCGTGCAGTTACAGGAGGAGAAACAGACTTCTTAGAATGTGTAGGAATATTTGTAGCTATTTCGTTATCTGTAGTTATTACAGTTATTATGGAAGGCAAAAGTGCAAAAGCATTTGAGACATTAAGTAAAATTACTGAGGATAATGAGATTAAAATTATACGTAATGGAGAAACTCAACTTGTTTTACAAAAGGAAATTGTTGTTGGTGATATATTATGTATAAGCACTGGTGATAAGATGCCAGCAGATGCACGTTTATTAACAAGCATGGGAATTATGGCAGACGAATCTGCATTAACAGGAGAAAGCATGGCTGTTTCAAAAGAATCAGATGTAGTATTTGAAAGTGAAGAGGTTCCTGTTGCAGAGCGTAACAATATGTTATATTCAGGATGCTTTATTACAGCCGGAAACGGTGTAGCTGTTGTAACAGCAGTAGGAAATGAATCTGAGTTTGGAAAAATTGCAAAAGAGCTTTCAGGTACAGAAAAAACAAGTACACCACTTCAAGAAAAGATGGCAGCATTAGGTAAGAGAATTACAGTACTAGGTGCAAGTGCAGCGTTTGTTGTGTTCTGTATTCAATTAGCAATATTTATCTCAAATGGAACAGCTTCGCTAGATACTATATCAGAAGCATTTATTACAAGTATTGTCCTAATTGTGGCAGCAGTACCAGAAGGATTACCAACTATAGTAGCAGTATCTCTTGCAATTGATATTATAAAGATGTCAAAAGAAAATGCACTTGTTAAGAAGATGATAGCATGTGAAACAATAGGCTGTATTAATGTAATATGTTCAGATAAAACAGGAACATTAACAGAAAATAGAATGACAGTAACAAATGTTTATAATGAGGATAGTTTATGTGTACCAGAAGAATTAGATAATCCTATATTACTAGAAAACTTCTGTATAAATAGTACTGCTGATGTTCAAATAAATGATGATGCACCTGTATTTATTGGAAATCCTACAGAATGTGCTTTGTTAATTGCAGCTAATAAAGCAGGAAAAGATTATAAGATAGTAAGAGAAAATGCAAATGTTGTATACACATTCCCATTTTCATCAGAAACAAAGAATATGACATCTATTGTATGTGATAATGAAAAATATATAGCTTATACAAAAGGTAGCCCAGAGAAAATAATTTCTATGTGTAACCTAGATAAAGCAAAAAAAGAAGAAATAGAAAAGCAAATTATTATATTTCAAGAGCAAGCAAATCGTGTAATAGGATTTGCACATAAAGAAATTAAAGAATCTAATAATTATGAATCTGATAGAAAAGATATTGAAAGCAATATGATATTTGATGGTTTTGTTGCTATTACGGATCCATTACGTTCAGATGTTTATGAGGCAGTTAACAAGTGTAGAAATGCAGGAATTGATTTAAAAATGTTAACTGGGGATAATCTTATTACAGCTAAAGCAATTGCAAATGAATTAAACATTTTAGATGACAATCATATTGCAGTTGAAGCAAAAGATATTGAAAAAATGTCAGATGAGGAATTTAATAAGAAAATACAGAAAATTAGAGTTATTGCAAGAAGTACACCTGTTATTAAAATGAGAGTAGTAAATGCATTAAAATCACAAGGAAATGTTGTAGCAGTTACAGGAGATGGTATTAATGATGCACCAGCTATTAAAAATGCAGATGTAGGTATAGCAATGGGAATTGCAGGAACAGATGTATCAAAAGAGGCAAGTGATATTGTACTATTAGATGATTCATTCTCTACTATAGTTAAAGCAGTACAATGGGGACGTGGTATCTATGAAAACTTCCAAAGATTTATTCAGTTCCAGCTTACAGTAAATCTTTCATCAGTAATTGTAGTATTAGCGTCTATACTATCGGGCTTCGTAGCACCATTTACAGCACTTCAATTATTATGGATAAATATTATTATGGATGGTCCACCAGCATTAACTCTTGGACTAGAGCCAATTAGAGATGATTTAATGAAGGAACAACCAACAAAAAGAAATGCTAGTATTGTATCAAAGGGTATGTTATCAAGAATCATTATAAATGGTGTATATATTTCTATTGTATTTATGGCACAACATTGGAAAAACTTCTTAGGTGGAACGCAGGAACAACTTCCAACAATATTGTTTACACTATTTGTAATCTTCCAGTTATTCAATGCATTCAACAGTAGAGAACTTAGTGATACAAGTGTATTCCGTAACATAGTAAATAATAGACTTATGTTAGGAGTATTTGCATTTACATTTACATTGCAAGTAATTATAACTCAATTTGGTGGAACAATGTTTAATACAGTACCATTACCTATTATTATGTGGTTGAAAATGATTGGATTAGCATTTACCGTAATAATTGTTTCTGAAATAATAAAATTCATTAAGCGTATTATATTTAAAAAATAGAATATAGATTAAACTCAAACTTACTTTTTATAACAAAAGGTCGGTTTTTAGAGTGTCTTTATGATAATTAAATATCATAATATTTTCAATAATTTAGGTGAGGGTAATATGTCCTCGCCTATTTTATATTGCAACTAAGATATAAACAATATTGCCCATTTTGCCGATGTAATAATTAGAAAATGGATTTTCTGACAAACGGACAAGGAGGGGTCATATGAAGATTAATGGTAGTGACGGTGTTAATCAATTTGGAATTACATCCAAGTATAAGACTGGTAAGAATTTGACAGTATCGGACAAAGAGGTTAATTCTACATCATTAGAAGAGGCGGGTGTAACTCTTGAAATATCTGAGAATTCTAGAGGACGAGTAGATGTAAATAATTTTGATGCGTCAGCAATTAAAGAGCAGATGGAGCAACTAAGAGAACAATCTAAAGCAGCAGAAAAAAGTGGCATAATTAATTCTAAATGTATGACAATATCGTTACGTATTGCAAGTGGTGATGAAGTACCATTAAAAGATATTATGTATTTACAAAAGCATAGATCAGATTTGTATGATATGGCAATGAAGATGCGAATACTAAAAACTGATCCAGAAAAATACGACAGTATAGTAGATGATGACGAAGATGATGATACATCAGGTAATGAAAATCATACAAGTGATGATAATGGAAGTGATATATGTAATAGTGAAAATGCGTGTGTGGAAGTTAGTGAGCCTATGGATATTTAGTAAAATAGAAAGCGATCTAAGTATTTTTATTTAGGTTGCTTTTTTATTTAAGAAAAAATTATAGTGTAGTAAACATCATGTGGAAAAACAAGTAATTTTATGCTAATATTATGTAGTAAGGGAGTAAATAATTTGTATAAAATTATGTATCTAGAAGGATTGTTGGGTGAGCATATATGAAGATAATAAATAAAAATGAAACTGTAAAATTTTATAAAAAATTATCTGTATATACAGCAAGTATATTAGTTATTTTTTTGTTGATTTATTATGCTATAACAGTTATTTTTAGTATGCGTATGTATGACAAAGTAAATGTTATACAAGAACATCCTTTTCCAGTAGTAATAGCATTGGGTGATATTAAAGGGGATATATATCAAATTCGTACATTATGTGAGCGTTTGGAGTTTATTCATACACCAGAGGTAATTGAAAGTGTAAGAATACATTATAGTGAAATAGATGAGGAGGGTAATAAAGCTGTTCAATTAGTTGTAGAACAATATCTTCCTAGTGTTGAAGAATCTGCCCAGATGCAAAATTTATATGAAGAAATAATTGATAAGCAAGAAGAATTGTTAGAACTATGTAGCAGAACTGATGTTACTGATAAAGATATTAAATCTTTTGTAGAGGAAGATATTAATCCTAGAATAGATGAATTAGAAGAACTTATTGAAATAATGACAGGGAAAGCTACAGGAAAATTCAATTTGTATGTGAGTTTAATTAAAGATTATAAGAATACTATAATAATATGCTCAACTATTTTAATAGTTATAGTATTAACAGCTATTACAATATATTTATACATTATTTATAAAAAGGAATTATCAGAAAAGCAAGTACAGGACGATATGAAGATTGCTCTTGCTGCGGCTAAATCAGCTAATGAAGCAAAGACTCAATTTCTATCAAATATGTCACATGATATACGAACACCAATGAATGCTATTATTGGAATGACCGATATTGCAAAAGCTAATATAGATAATCCAGAAAAGGTAAAGGATTGTTTGGAAAAAGTGTCAACATCATCAAGTCATTTATTAACCCTAATTAATGATGTACTTGATATGAGTAAAATCGAAAGTGGTAAAGTAATTATAACGGAGGAAATAGTTGATTTTTCAGAGCTTTTATTTAATATATATACTATTGTTCAACCACAAGCAAAAGCTCAAAATCATAAGTTTGATATATACCTTAAAGATGTTGTGAATGAGCAAGTAATGGGTGATACTTTGCATATACAGCAAGTATTAATAAATTTAATAACAAATGCTATAAAATTTACACCAGCAGGTGGTAAGATAGAGGTTACGTTGACACAAGAAACAACAATCAACCATGGATATGATACTTACAAATTTGTTGTTAGTGACAATGGTATTGGTATGAATGAATTATTTTTAGGACATATATTTGAACCATTTGAGAGAGCTAATACATCAACAGTTAGTCGTACCGAAGGTACAGGATTAGGAATGGCAATTACCAAAAGCATTGTTGATATGATGGGAGGACAGCTTCATATTGATAGCAAGGTTGGAGAAGGTACTGAATGTACACTTTATCTTTATCTTAAACCTTATCGTGGTGAAGGTGTAAGTGGTAATACAGAACGCTTAATCGAATATAAAGCTTTAGTTTTTAATGATACAAGGTTGAAAAAAGGTAAAGCCTTAATAGTTGAAGATAATGAAATTAATATAGAAGTTGTAGAAGAAATGTTAAAGCAATATGGTATTACCGCCTATAGCGTTAGAGATGGATTGCAAGCGGTACAGACTATAAAGAGTGTATCAGAAGATGAATATGATATTATTTTTATGGATGTACAGATGCCAATAATGAATGGATATAAGGCAACTAGAGAAATTCGTAAATATGAGAAAGATATATTTGGCAGACATATACCTATTATAGGAATGTCAGCTAATGCATTTTCAGAAGATATAGTAACTGGAAAAGAATCTGGTATGGATGATTATATGACTAAACCACTTAGTGCAGAGGAATTATGGAGAGTCTTAGATACATTTATAAACTAATTCAACAAATAAAATTTTAATATGTATAGGGGAGACATTATGAAATCAGATAATAAAATACTATCAATCCTTAAATTTCTATTCCCAGAGTATTCAATAATTGAATCAGGTATGAAATATGGTTTTATAGGAAGAAAAGTAGTAGATGATAATGAGGCTATAAGAAATAAGACAATAGTTAATCAAACAGTTACAAGTCAGCAACAAATACCACAAACTGTGTATAAAACGCCGAAGGCTATGCAACAAACACAACAGCAAGCACAGCAGACTGTACAGAAAACGCCACAAGCTATGCAGAATTCAACACATAATAGAAACCATATATCTGAGCAACCTAATAAAGATATAAATGTTATAAATGAAACAATTGTATATAATGATAATAGACAATTAAAGGCTAATACAAATAATTTAATTGATATTTTTGAAATTATTGAAAAAGATATTAAGAAATCATTTTGGGGGCAGAATGAATATATTCATAAGTTATGTATGGCATTTAAACGTCCTTTTGTTACTGGATATAACAATATGCTGCCTAAGAATATTGTGTTTTTATTAGGGCAAAAAAGTTCAGGAAAGCATTATAGTATACAGTTAGTAGTAAAAGAAATGAAGAAACATAATCTTGCAAATGTAGAAAATGTTGCTTGTGTTGACTTAAGTAGATACCAGTCACCAAATGATAAAAGTGTTTTCTTAAGTGATATTTATGCAGCATTATATTCAAAAAGTGATGTTATTACATTTGATAATTATGAATATTGTCATAGCAGTATTATAGGGATAATGCAGGAACTTTGTTTATCAGGTAAGTATTTATTAGATGGAAGATATACTATGAATAATAATGTTCTTACAGAAGTAACAGGAAGTATGGTAGAAAATATTATTAGCCAAATATCAACAAATAATAAATTCTTTATTTTTGTATCAGAAAGTGATGAAAACAAAATTTGTGATGTATTTGGAAATAAATTTATGGATGCAATAGGAGATATTATAAATATCGAGCCATACAAAATGGAAGATATATATGCAATAATTGAATATCTTTTAAAAGTAGTATTATTAAGTGTGAAAAACAATCTTAATATTATAATTGATAATAGAGTGATTCAATATGAAATTGTTGAATATTTTGGGAAACTATATAGAAGTAATACAGGAATAAATGGCATTAATACATCTATTGAAAAAGAGCTGTATAAACCATTATCTGAATACAAGATGAACAATAGTATTAAAGATGGTAAGGCAGTATTAATGAAAGGCAATAATGGTTTAATTATAATAATTGATGCTACAGAAGTAGATTTATCACAGTATAAGAAAAAGGAATATACTGCTGATTTAGATGTAGTAAAGAAAGAGTTAGATTCTATTATTGGACTTGGTTCAGTAAAGCAATATGTTCTTGATTTAGAGGATAATCTAAAGATACAGAAAATGAGAGAAGATAGTGGTAAAAAATTAGCTAGTATTTCTAAGCATATGATATTTATAGGTAATCCCGGTACTGGAAAAACTACCATTGCTAGAATAGTAGCTAAATATATGAAAGCATTGGGTCTATTATCAGGGGGACAACTTAGAGAAGTAACAAGAGCTGATTTAGTAGGTCAATATATAGGGCATACAGCACAATTAACTAGAGATGTTATTAAATCTGCTATTGGTGGTGTTTTATTTATCGACGAAGCATATTCATTATGTAGGGATAAAGAGGACACATTTGGATTAGAAGCAATAGATACATTAGTAAAAGGAATTGAAGATAATAGAGATGATTTAGTTGTGATACTAGCAGGTTATGAAAATGAAATGAATGAGTTTTTAGGGATTAATTCAGGACTTAAATCTCGTTTCCCTAATATTATAGAATTTCAAGATTATTCTGTAGAAGAGATGTATGATATTCTTATAGCAACGGCAAGAAGTAAAGGATATACAGTTAATGAAGATTGTAAAGATTCATTATTAAAATTATTTGAACGTAAACAAATAAAAGGAAGAAATGATAGTGGTAATGGAAGATTAGTTAGAAATATTATAGAAGAAGCAATTGTTAAGCAATCCAAGAGACTACTTAATTCACCAGAAGAAGATATGGATATATTAATACTTGCTGATTTTAATATTAATAATTTTGATTCATTTAATTTAGAAGAATCTCTATCAAAGATTATTGGTTTAGAAAATGTAAAAGAATTTATTAGAGGTCAGCATAAGGTTTTAATTGCAAATGAAAAAAGAAGAAGTGCAGGAGTAAGTGTAGATTCTTCTCAAACCTTAAATATGATTTTTATGGGTAACCCTGGAACAGGAAAAACTACAGTAGCTAGGGTAGTGGCAGAAATGCTTAGAGATATGGGATTATTAAAGTCAGGACAGCTTATTGAAACAGATAGAAGTGTTTTGGTTTCTGAATATGCTGGACAGACGGCAAAGAAAACAGAAGAAATCTTTAAAACAGCATTAGGTGGAGTATTATTCATTGATGAAGCCTATGCACTTTCTAAAGATGGAAGTGGATGTGGAAAAGAAGTTATAGATACATTGGTGAAGCTAATGGAGGATTATAGAGGTGAAATAGTTGTAATCCTAGCCGGATACAGAAAAGAAATGGAAGAATTTTTGAAAACAAATTCTGGATTAGAATCAAGATTCCCATTACAAATTGAATTTAAGGATTATTCTGCAAATGAATTGTATCAAATAGCATTAACATTAATTAATACCAAAGGATTTATTTTAAACAATGAATCTGAGAAAGCATTAGAGGAAGTAATTAGTCAGCGACATAAATATTCTGATGCTAATTCAGGAAATGGTCGTATGATAAGAAATATTATAGAAGAAATATTAAGAAATCAATCATCAAGAATAGCTTCTAGTGATATAAGTAATGAAGAGTTAGTAATTATAACTAAAGAAGATATTTTACAATATAATAAGACTCAAGATGTATATGATTTAGAAGCAGAACTAAGTAAGATAGTTGGATTGGAAGAAGTTAAAGATTTTATTAGAGGTTTGAATGCAAAATTAAGAATACAAAGTGAAAGAAAGAAAATGGGGTTGCCAGTAGATAGTGAGCAAACACTACATATGATATTTACGGGGAATCCAGGAACAGGTAAGACAACAGTAGCTCGTATTATATCAGAGGTACTTTACAGATTAGGTGTAATAAAAACAAATAGGCTTATAGAAACAGATAGAGCTGGATTAGTAGCAGGATTTGTAGGTCAGACAGCAATAAAGACAACAGAAAAAGTAAAAGAAGCAATGGATGGAGTATTGTTTATTGATGAAGCATATTCTCTAGCATCTGGTGGAGATAATGACTTTGGAAGAGAAGCCATAGATACATTAGTAAAATTGATAGATGATAATAGGGGAAGGTTAGTTGTTATTCTTGCAGGATATAATAAGGAAATGCAAATGTTTTTACAAACTAATACAGGATTAAAGTCTCGCTTCCCTAATTTCATTGATTTTGTTGATTATAGTACAGATGAGTTAATGCAGATAGCAAAAGATTTGTATGAAAGTAAAGGTTATGTTTTATCAGATGAAGCTAAAGATAGATTTAAGCAAATAGTTGAAGAAGCTAAAAATGATACAACATTTGGAAATGGAAGATATGTACGAAATATGTTTGAAAAATCTCTTAATAAGCAAGCATTGAGATTAAGTACAGATTCAGATTTAACAAGAGAAGAACTTATAACTATTGAAGCAGAAGATATTAGGGGGATGTAGATATGAAGACAAAGAAAATATGGATGGGAGTACCGGCACTATTATATTTGGTTTTTGTATTTTGGATAGTTATTATATTTTTACCAATAGTTATTATTAATAATATACCTGGTTATGCAATATCAATAATTGAGTCGGGTTTTGCCAATCCAGATATAAATACACAATTACTATCAATTATTACAGTGTTTAGTTTATTGATAGGGTTATCATTATTAATACCTCTAAATAGAAGAATGTATTACACTTTTCCATGGTTATATCCTTATGTGAAAATATTATTTGTAGACTATATTATATTATCGGTATCAATAATAATACTTAATTATGGTCATATGGAAGATAATGATAGTAGAAGGTTATTATTTAAAGTGCTTGCTATAATATTTTTTATAGTGGCAAGAATAACACAATGCATATACTTTAAACATAAAAAAGTGGCAGCATTAGGAGGAGAGTAGTATGGGGGATATGAAATCAAATATGCAGAGGAATGAAGATAGTAATAAGTTAGGCAGGCAAAGGAGCAAGAGTGTAAATACTATTAATGTTCCTGAAGGTGAGCCAGAATATACAATTAATGCACCCACAAGAGGATTAGATGAAAATAAAAGCGAAAGAAAAAGAATTGAAAAACCCGCTAAGATTTTTGGGTGGGTATGCATAGGATTATTCTTTATAGGAATTATGACGTTTGCTTTTGATGATTCTGTAAATGATAGTCAAATGGCAAAGCAATTATTGGAAGAAAGAGTATCTACTATTACATCAGCAGGAATAGTATTATCAATGAGTGATGATGATACAATGACGCCTACAGACTATAATATTATTCATAATTCAGATGAGGATTCAACAACTATATGGATATGGGACTATGCAGATGAAGATGGAGATGTAATACGTGTATTGGTAAATGGGGAGCCAATAACTGAAAATATTATGATAATGCATAAGCCAGTAGAACTTACAGTTCCTTCTACAGGAGTTATACAAATTGAGGGAATACATGATGGTGTTGGTGGAATTAGTTATGCAGTAAGATATGATATTAATGGAACAACTTATATTAACACTACACCAGAAGGAGTATGTAATACTTATACATTAGGAAGAGAATAATATTAATACATTATTATATAAAGTTAACGAGGTATAATTAGAATAAATTATACCTCGTTTATTATTCTCTATAGTACCATATTATCCTATAGCTACAATGTTTAATACAGGATCTATAATTTGTGCAGCATCACATTCTTCAAAAACAATTTTGAATTCAGAATCTTTATCACAAGGAGTTGTGAATATAGCAGAACCTGTAATTGAAGTAGCACCTGTTTGACCAGGACAACGATTTATCTCAATTGAAATACTAGAACCGCCTATACGAACATCATTTAAATACATGCTAAGCTTAACAAAGGCTTTATCTTTAATTGAATCTATAGCACCCTCAAAGATTGCTAAATAAGCGTTCTCTTCTTCTAGTTCAACGCATCCAGAAGTAGGATTAGGATAAAATTTAATTGCTTTACCTGATTTAGCTCCTATTGTATCAAATTGAACAGTATCACCATCAGTATATACAATTGATTGAATATCACAAGAACCATATATTCTAATATAATTTGGTTTTACTCTAGGAGCAGGTTCCCCCTTGTCACCCTTAGGTCCTCTAGGACCAGGACAACCAGGTTCACCCTTTTCTCCTTTGTCACCTTTAGGACCTGGATGACCTGGGTATCCCTTTTCGCCTTGTGGGCCTTGGGCTCCGTTTTTGCCATCCCTTCCATCGTCACCATCTCTACCTGGTTTACCATCTCTGCCTGGGCAGCCTGGTTCACCCTTTTCGCCTTTAGGACCTGGACAACCAGGTTCACCTTTTTCGCCTTTAGGGCCTGGACAACCTGGCTCACCCTTGTCACCTTTAGGACCCCTAGGGCCTGGACAACCAGGTTCACCTTTTTCACCTTTAGGACCTCTAGGACCTGGACAACCTGGCTCACCTTTTTCGCCTTTAGGGCCTGGACAACCTGGCTCGCCCTTTTCGCCCTTAGGACCTGGACAGCCTGGCTCACCCTTGTCACCTTTAGGACCTCTAGGACCTGAGCAACCTGGCTCGCCTTTTTCACCTTTAGGACCTGGACAACCAGGTTCACCTTCTGGGCCTCTAGGACCTGGACGACCAGGTTCACCTTCTGGACCTCTAGGACCAGTACAACCAGGCTCACCTTTGTCGCCTTTAGGACCTGGACAACAGTGGTCACATTTAGGTTTATGATCAGAGCAACAATTAGATTTGCCACAACGACTACAAGGTTTTGAAGGACAATTTCTGCCTTTCATATCTTCATCAAAATAATTATCATCATAACCATTTCTCATAATAATTTCTCCTTTCGTTTATATAATTGATAACAAAAAGTCTATCTAATATAGTTTATTCAAGAGAAGTTTTTTCGACACAGATATAGCTATAATAGAGTTTTACACCTTTAATCATATAATATAGTATAAATAATTAGGGGATGCAGTATGATATATGATGTTATTATTATCGGTGGTGGTGCTGCTGGATTATCAGCAGCATTATATGCAGGAAGAGCCAAATTAAATACGCTAGTTTTAGAAAAAAATGAATTAACAGGTGGTCAGATTGTATATAGTGAAGAGGTAGATAATTATTTAGGAATACCAGATATTAGTGGATTTAACCTTATGGAGAAATTTAGAATCCATGCAAAAAAACAATCTGTAGAATTTAGAGAAGAGAAAGTTAAAAATATAATACCAGAATTAAATTATATTTTAGTTGGACTTACAAATGGAACTCAAATTAGAACCCATACAGTTGTATTGGCAACAGGAGCTAGACACAATAAATTAAATATTGTAGGGGAAAAAGAGTATAAGGGCAAAGGTATTTCATACTGTGCTACTTGTGATGGAGCATTTTATAAAAATAAGGAAGTAGCAGTTATTGGAGGTGGAGATACAGCCCTTGAAGAAACCTTGTATTTAGCCAATATATGTAGTAAAGTATATTTAGTTCACAGAAGAAATGAACTACGAGGAAATAAAACCTATCAAGATAAAATAAATGAAAAAGCAAATATAGAATTCATAGGAAATACAGTTGTAGAAAACATAGTTGGTAATAAAAGAGTTACAGCAATTGAGTGTAGAAATATTGTTGATGGAACTTTGACCCAGATAGATATAAATGGAGTATTTGTTGCCATAGGTATGAAGCCAGTAACCTTTATTGCAGATAATATATTAGAGAAAGATAGTAATGGCTATATAGTAGCTAGTGAAGATGGTGTTACAAATGTTAGAGGTATATTTGTAGCAGGTGATATAAGAACCAAAGAGCTTAGGCAACTTATTACAGCAGTATCAGATGGAGCTAATTGCATATATTCAGTTGAGAAATATTTAAGTAGTAAATAAACAACTAAGGAGAGCAATCATGTTTTGCATAAGTGTAAGTCATAAAACAACCCCACTTAATATTAGAGAACAATTTAATTTTAATCAGACGGAACAGGACGAGTTTTCGTCTAATTTGATTAGAAGTGGCATAGTTAGTGCCTGTGTTATTCTCTCTACATGCAATAGAAGTGAAATATATTTTACAGGACAGCAAGATTGTGATGAATATGTTGAATCAGCTATAGCGGAATATAAGAAGATAGAAGATATAGATATAAAGAAGCATTATTTAGTATATAGTGAAATGAAAGCAGTGGAACATTTATTTAAAGTTACTTGTGGATTAGATTCCATGGTATTAGGAGAAGATGAGATTCTTCATCAAGTTAAAGAAGCATATTTATTTTCATCAGATAAAGGATATACTGACAGTGAATTAAATATAATATTTCAAGGAGCTTTTAATTGTTCAAAAACCATTAAGACTAATACTGTGCTGTCAAAAACACCAGTGTCTATAGGAACACTTACAGCAAATAAGGTAGAAGAATTTCTAAAAGACCAATCTAGAAATAGTACAGTTTTAATTGTAGGAGCAACAGGAAAGATAGGAAGTATTGTAGCTAAGAATCTTATTGATAAAAATATTTGTGTTGTGGGAACAAGTAGAAAGCATAAATCAGAAACAGAAGTAATTCTTGGTTCATCTGATATTGAAATAATTGAATTTGATAAAAGATATGAATATGCCAATAGGATAGATGTAATAATAAGTGCAACTACTAGTCCTCACTACACATTTACATATGGAGAATATATATCTGTTGCATGCAATAAGACAAGAAAATTAATTATAGATTTGGCAGTTCCAAGTGATGTTGACAAGAAAATTGGCAAGTTGGAATATGTTGAATTATTAGATATAGATTATATTAAAAATACTTCCAAAGAAAATAATCATATCAAATTAGGTGAGCTTGAAAAAGCAAAATTATTATTAGAGGAATGTGTTGAAGATACTGTTAAGACAGTATATATTAGAGCATTTAAATCCGGTAACCAACAGCATGTTGAAGAGGAATGGTTTGACAAGATGATATATTATCTTAGAGAAACCTTAGATAGTGAGCAATTTGGTAGTGTTCTTAAGAAGATAGAAAGTGTTGAGAAGGGAGTCGTGTAGATGGCATATTTCCCATTTTTAATTGATGTAGAGAACAAGCTATGTGTAATAGTAGGTGGAGGAAATGTTGCATTTAGAAAAGCAAAACTGATGCTTGATTTTGATGCAAAGATTACCTTGATTGCACCTGAAATATGTAATCAATTATACTTATTAGAAGAAGTGCATGATAATTTGAAAATAATTATAAGAGAATTTGAGGATAAGGATATATTAGATGCAGATTTTGTTATTGCAGCAACTGATAGTGAGGAAACCAATACTCATATATCAAAACTATGTAAGAATAATAATATCCTAGTAAATGTAGTTGATATGAGAGAAGAAGGTTCTTTTATTTTTCCTGCTATAATTAGAGATGAAGAACTTCTTATAGCTATATCGTCTGGAGGAAATAGTCCTGCAGCAACGGCATTTATAAAGAATAAAATAAGAGAAGCTATACCAGATTATTATGGTAAAATGATAGCTGAATTAGGTGATTATAGGGATTACATAAGAAAACTTGTAGGGGATAGTGAGAGTAGAAAAAAGATATATTATCAATTAGTTAAATATGGAGATAGCCATAATGGAGACATTCCTATAGAGATAATAAAAAGAGAAATAAATAAATATTATAAGGGTTGAAGTGTTATGTAAGTCGACGTGATATTAGGAGAAGATTGTTAATGAATATAGATAATAATATACAAGCAAATAGAATAATAAAGATTGGTACTAGAGGAAGTGAACTTGCATTAGTTCAGACTGATTTAGTAATCGAAGCAATTACAAGGAATTTTCCTAATGTTAAATGTGAGAAGGTAGTTATTAAAACTGAGGGAGATAAGATATTAAATAAACCGCTTGTAGAATTTGGCGGTAAAGGTGTTTTTGTAACAGAATTTGAACAAGCAATAATTAGTAAAGAAATAGATCTTGCAATACATAGCTCTAAAGATATGCCTGTAGAATTAGGTAAGGGACTAGCTATTGTAGGCGTATTAGGAAGAGAAGATGCAAGGGATGTACTTGTAACTAATAAGGGATTTGATATTGATAGTAAAGAAGAAGTAGTTATTGGTACAAGTAGTTTAAGAAGACAGATTCAGATTATGGAATTATATGATAATCTTAGGTGTGAAAATATAAGAGGAAATGTTCCCACAAGACTTAATAAGCTTGCAAGTGGTGAGTATGATGGAATTATACTTGCGGCAGCAGGATTAAAGAGATTGTTACGCCATAGTGATGGTGAATTTGATTATAAATATTTTGAATATGAAGAAATGATACCATCAGGCGGACAAGGAATTATAGCTATTGAGGGTCGTATTGATGATGAAATATCTAATATGATAGAGCAAATATCTGATAAAAAAGCTTATGCAGAACTTGAAATAGAGAGAGAAGTTCTGGCACTTCTTGGAGCAGGTTGTCATGAGGCTGTTGGCGTTATATCTAAATGTAATAAGGATAATGTAACAGTTAATATAATTAGAGAAATTAATGGACAACTGATAAAGGTAGAAGGAACAGATAGCTTAGATAATAGACAAGAGCTTATTGAAGGTCTTATTAATAAAGTTAAAGAAGGTGACATTAATGGGTAAAGTGTATTTAGTAGGCGCTGGGCCTGGTAATCCTAAGTTAATAACCTTAAGAGGAATAGAACTTCTACAAAATTGTGATGCAATTATATATGATAGATTGTCTTCATTTCAACTATTAGATTATTTAAAACCTAATTGCGAGAAGATATATGTAGGAAAACAAGCTGGTCATCATTATAAAAGGCAAGAAGAGATTAATAGTATTATTGTAGATTGTGCCAAGAAATATGAAAATGTTGTAAGGCTAAAAGGTGGAGATTCCTTTGTATTTGGTAGAGGTGGAGAAGAGATAGAAGCTCTAAATCAGTATAATATTGAATACGAAGTAATTCCAGGAGTAACATCAGCGATTGCTGTTCCAGAATGTGCAGGAATTCCTGTAACTCATAGAGGGGTTAGCAGAAGTTTTCATGTTATAACTGGTCACACAAATACAGCTAGTGGAGAGCCAGAATGTGACTATGAAGCTTTAGCCAGAATGGAAGGTACTCTAGTATTTTTGATGGGACTTAATAATCTAGATAGTATTGTTAGTAACCTTATAAAATGTGGCAAATCAGAATTAACACCAGCAGCAGTAATATCTGAGGGAACAACTAGTAATCAATATGTTGTAAGAACTACACTAGAAAACATAGTTGAGGAAGTAGGCAAAAGTAAGATTGCATCACCTGCAATTATTGTAATTGGTAAAACAGCAGAATATAATTTTAAATATAATAACCAAGATAGATTAAATATTGGTATAACAGCTACAACACCAGTTAGAGCAAAGCTAGAAAAAGGTTTTGGAAACATAGGTATAAATACATTTACAATGTGTAATATGGATATTGTTAAGACTGACAATGTATCTAAACTTGATGAAGAAATATCAAATATAGGTACATATAAATGGATACTATTTACTAGTCAAAATGGCGTGGAAATATTTTTTAATCAATATAGAACAGCAGGCAAAGACATAAGAGAGCTTAGCAATATTAGATTTGCAACTCTCGGAAGTGGAACAGCTAGTAAGTTAAAAGAATATGGAATAAATGCAGACTTTCTTCCGTCAAAATATACAGTATCAGTATTAGCAAAAGAATTCTCTAATATAGTTAAAGCCGATGAGAAAATATTAATCCCTAGAGCAGTACAAGGAAGTACAGAGATTAATACTGTATTTGATGAAAAAGGATTATCATATACAGACTTTCCTATATATGATATAGATGGGGAACTTAGTGAAAATATTAATATGCTAGAGTTTATGGATTGTCTTGTATTTGTTAGCTCATCAGGAGTAAGGGCGTTTTTTGAAGGACTAAGAAGAGCTAATATAGCATTACCGTCAAATATTAAAATAGCATGTATAGGGGAAGTTACTAGTAAGGCAATTAGAGATGAAGATATAGAGGCTGATATAGTTGCCACAACTAATGATGTTAATGGATTAATGGAAGCTATTAAAAAATACTATAAACAAGTATCATAGATTAAATGATTATACAAAGTCAAAAATATAACATATAGAATGCAGGTTAGGTGATAAGATGAATCGTATGAGAAGATTACGTGTAAATGAAGAAGTAAGAAGTCTTGTAAGGGAGACAAGTATTAGTAAAAATAATCTTGTATATCCCATATTTGTAATAGAGGGAGAGAACATTAAGAACCCCGTAGACTCAATGCCAGAGATATATCAGTATTCAATTGACAGACTTGATGAAGAATTAGATAAGATAGTTAATGCTGGGGTTACAGCTATATTAATATTTGGAATACCTAAGCATAAGGATGAGGTTGGAAGTGAAGCCTATAATGATGATGGTATTACTCAAAGGGCAATTAGATATATAAAAGAAAAACATCCTAAACTTCTTGTAATAGCAGATGTTTGTTTATGTGAATATACATCACATGGTCATTGTGGTCTTATACATGGAGATGAAATATTAAATGATGAAACCTTAGACTTGCTTGCTAAAATGTCAGTAAGTGTAGCAAAAGCAGGAGCAGATATAATTGCACCATCAGATATGATGGATGGTAGAGTTGAAGTAATAAGAAAAGCTCTTGACGAAAATGGTTTTAAAAATAAAATTATAATGGCATATAGTGCAAAATATGCATCTGGCTATTATTCACCATTTAGAGATGCGGCTCACTCAGCACCATCTTTTGGAGATAGGAAAACGTATCAAATGGATGTATCAAATGTGAGGGAAGCAATAAGGGAATGTGAAGCAGATACCCAAGAGGGCGCAGATATTATAATGGTAAAACCTGCACTTGCGTATCTAGACGTAATAAGGGCAGTATCTGATAATATTAACTATCCAATAGCGGCATATAACGTAAGTGGAGAGTATTCTATGGTTAAGGCAGCAGCTATAAATGGTTGGATAGATGAGAAACGGATTGTTATGGAAAATATGATTGCAATAAAAAGAGCAGGGGCAAAGATTATAATTACATATCATGCTTTAGATGTTGCACGTTGGATAGATGAGGATTAAAATATGTACCAAAAATCAGAGGAATTATTTAAGAAATCACAGATAAGGATGCCAGGAGGAGTTAATAGTCCTGTAAGAGCATTTAGAGCAGTTAATCGTAATCCTATATTTATTGATAAAGCAAAAGGGTCAAAAATATATGATGTAGATGGCAATGAATATATTGATTATGTATGTTCATGGGGACCTGCTATACTTGGACATGGAAATGATAGGGTTATTGAAGCAGTTAAGAAGGCTTGCGATGATGGCTTATCTTTTGGTGCGCCGACAAACAAAGAATATGTACTTGCAGAGCTTGTCCATGAACTTATGCCATCTATGGAAATGCTTAGATTAGTAAGTTCTGGGACAGAAGCAGTTATGAGTGCAATTAGAGTAGCAAGGGGATATACAGGTAGAGATAAGATAATAAAATTTAGAGGTTGTTATCATGGACATTCAGATGGACTATTAGTTAAAGCAGGTTCAGGAGCATTAACTGAGGCAAGACCTGATAGTATGGGTGTACCATATGATTATGCAAAACATACACTTATTGCAGAATATAATGATGAAACATCAGTAGAGAAATTATTTGAAGAATATGGGGATGACATAGCAGCAATTATAGTTGAGCCAGTTGCAGCAAATATGGGAGTTGTACTTCCCAAAGAAGGTTTTTTACAAAGTATTAGAAGTATTGCAGATAAGTATAATTCATTGCTTATATTTGATGAAGTAATTACAGGATTTAGACTTTCACTAGGAGGAGCACAGGAATACTACGGCGTAAACCCAGACCTTACTACCCTGGGGAAAATAATAGGTGGTGGTATGCCAATAGGTGCTTACGGTGGAAGAGCAGATATAATGGAAGTAGTAGCTCCGATAGGAGGGGTATATCAAGCAGGTACATTGTCGGGTAATCCAGTAGCAACGGCAGCAGGAATAGAGACACTAACAATACTAAAAGAAAATTCAGAGATATACAAACAAATAGAATCAAATACTATAGATATAGCAAATGCAGTAGAAAGTAGTTTAGGAAACAATGTTAGAATCAATAAGGTAGGCTCATTAATGAGCGTATTTTTTACCAATGAAGATGTAGTTGATTATGATACAGCTATAAAATCTGACACAGAAAGGTATGCAAAATACTTTAATTATATGTTAGATAAGGGAATATATATTGCTCCATCACAATTTGAAGCTATGTTTATGTCATGGGCCCACAGTAATGAAGATATTAGTAAAACTTGTGAATCTATTAAAAATTATTGTTATAGAAATGTCACAATAGAGCCTTAATTTACATATAGGCTCTATTTGTTTGCACTAATACTAGATGAAAATGTAAAAAAACCTAAAAGATGCTTGTAGATACACCTTAAACATGGTAAAATATAACAGCAAAGCTCAAAATAGTATTAAACTGTAAAACTATAAGTGTAAAACTAAAGAAGAAGGAGAAACGGCATGAACAAGAAACAACGCAATGGCATCAAAACCATTATAATGGTGATGCTGATGCTACTGACGCCTGTGGGGCAGGTTGTGCAAGCAAAAGAAACAGGCAATATAACTAATGCCAAAACAAAAGCCACCTGGTGGCTGGCATTACAGGTAAATGAAGATGGCAGTTACGGAAACACTGATAACATCAAAGAGACCTGTGAAGTACTCACATTACTAACAAAAGAAGAATCAAATCCGTACCTACAGAACTGGTATGAAAATACCACATCAAAAAATACTGACAGCCTATCTAGATACTACATAATAGAGCAAAATGAAGAGGCACTAATACTATTACTAGAAAACCAAATGTCAG
>JAVBSN010000083.1:0-20430 GCA_031547045.1 Lachnospiraceae bacterium | reverse complement strand
TTTCCATTTGCCATTCCTGTTAGATTCTCATCATCTCCAAAACCATTATTAGGAATAGATACTATACCATTATAATTTTCACTATTTTTTTCATAGCCAGAATCACTTCCCTTATTCCAGCCACCTCCAGTTCCATTTCCTGTTCCATTTCCTTGACCTTGACCACTTCCTTGACCCTGTCCGTTTCCTTGACCTTGTCCATTTCCCTGACCTTGACCACTATTTTGACTATTGCTAGCGCTTTGATTTCCACTATTCTGCTTAACACTTTGACTTGCTTCATTCATGGAATTTGCCATATCGCCAAGCTCACTGTTGGATACAGATCCATTAGACATTTGCTCCGCTGCATCTTTTAATTCTTGATTATTTGTTTTCTCACCAAGTTCATTTAATTGATTTGCTAATTCCTGTATTTCTTCATCTGTTAATTGGCTTTCAAGATCTTCACCCGACTCAGCAAGGTCTGATAGTTTCTCACTCATATCTTGCAAATCAGAAGCCAATCGCTCTTCTTCAGTTTTCTCACCTATGTCTGCTGCCAAATCCTTTAACTGCTTCTTTGCTTTGTCATTCTCTATATTCTTTGCTGTTTGCTCTAACTTCTTCTCTATTCTCTCTTTGGCCTTGGCAAGTTCATCTTCACTTGTAGAATCCTTCAATTCTTCTATAGCTTGATTCAATTGTTCAATAAGTTCTGCCAATTCTTCTTTTGTTAAATCCGAATTTTCTTCTATTTCTTTCTTGGCATCTTCTATCTTCTGTACTTCTTCTTTTACTTCTTCTTTTATTTCATGTTGCTCTTTGGCTAGTATTTTTGAATCTGATGGTATGGCTCCCATAATTCCATATGCTAATATAAGAAAAAGTATTAATGCATATTTTTGCCATACTATATTAAAGGTAAAACTTTTTCTAATATTTATAACCCTTCCTCTATTAAAAGCATCTGATTTCTGTATCATACTAAATGCATCTGACTTTCCCACAAGCCCATATGCAGTAATAATTCGCTCTCTTAGTCCTAATCCATCTAATGTTAGTGCTGCCTTATCCATATTCGGACTTTTCATAATAGCATATATAATTCCAATTAACATACCTACAATTACTGCTAATAATGCATATATAAATCTATAATATATAGGCAACATTAGTGCCAATGCATTTATCATTATACCTATTATCAAACCTATTCCTAATCCCATAAGAGCATATCTAACTATTAAGATTTCTCTTAGTCGGTTTCTTACCTTCTTTATTAAGTTAACTATACTCCTATCCAGATTTTCCATATATATTATCCCCTAACCTTTTTTATTGGATTAATTCTCTTAGCAGCAATCCAATTTAAAAATAATGCTATACCAATATTTATTATTGCAGATATTGGAATCCACAATTTTGTTATTATAATACCTATTACGTTACTTCCATCAATCTCTTCAACCAATGAAGATAAGCTACCTACCCCCATTACTCTTAGTGTATAATCGAGAAATGTGGATAATGGATTAAACATAAATATTGAGGCACACATTCCCATTCCTTCACCATTATAATATCCATTTGGATTTAAAACTTCATAGCTTATTGCTACTATACTGTATATTATTCCAAAAATAACACCAGTGCCAACAAATACAACTAATTCAAATATTATTGTTAATATAATTGCTAATATAGTCTTTTTTACTAAACTAGAACAAAATACACCTATACTTGCAACATAATAAGATATATATACCATAACTACAATATATCCTAATAATGCAAACCAATTAAGTCCTCCAAATATAAATGCTACCGACATAATTGGTATACTTGAAATAACAAACATTAGTACACTTGCTATTGAATTAAATACTTTTCCAATAATAATTGAAAATGGTTTAATAGGTGTGGTTAACATAATATCAAGTGTCTGTTTTTCTCTTTCACTAGCTATAGAACCTGCTGCAATTACAGGTATAACCACTAATAAAATCATACATTCTGTCCATGCTAATATTGGAAATATTGCCATCATAGAATCATGTATACTTCCACTACTGTAACTACTTGCCATATTGCAAACTGCCATTGTTAGCATAGTAATAAGGGCTAATAGTAAATTATAAAACATAATCGCTAAGGGAAGTTTAATGCTTCTTGATCCTAGACGTAATTCCTTCTTTAATATAGGATTCATCTTCATTATGCCACGCCTCCATTTCCTTTTGTTAAATCTAAAAATAAACTTTCCAAATCTCCCTTTTCACGATTAAACTTACTTACTTTAACATCTCTATTTATTAAATGTTTAAGTAATTCATATCCTTGCTCTTCATTTCCGTCAAAAGATACTGCTATATCACTTTCTCTTATAGAAATCTTAGATACTAGTGGATTTTCTTTTAAAATATTTATTCCTTGTTCTGAATTTCCTATTATCTCTATTATAATTGGTTGTGCAATTGATTGAGAATTTATAATATCATCAACCTTACCACTTACAATAAGTTTTCCTTTTTCCATAACTCCGACACTAGTACACATTTGTGCTAGCTCTGGTAATATATGAGAGCTTATTATAATTGTTTTTCCCATAGAACCTAGATTTTTAAGTATTTCTTTCATTTCAAATCTAGCTCTTGGATCAAGACCTGATGCTGGCTCATCTAATATTAATAAATCCGGATTATGAATAAGTGCTCTTGCAAGACACAATCTTTGTTTCATACCTCTTGATAAACTATCTACAAACACATCCTCTTTGTCACTTAGGTTTACTAAGTCCAATAATCCCCTAGATGTTGCCACTACTTCATTATATCCTACACCATACATAGAACCATAGAATTCCATGTATTCCATTACTTTAAAGTTATCATATACACCAAAAAAGTCTGGCACATATCCTACTTTTTTCTTGATTTTTTGTGGTTTGTTTAATGCGTCTATTCCATCAACAAAAACGCTACCACTTGTTGCTTGAAGAAGTCCACATGTTATTCTCATTGTAGTGGTTTTCCCTGCACCATTCGGTCCAACAAATCCAAAAATTTCTCCTTTATCTATGTGAAGGTTAAGATTATTAAGTGCTACAAATTTTCCGTATCTTTTTGTAAGATTTTTAATATCTAACATTATTCTACACCTCCAACTACACATATTTCAGGAATATTATAACCTGATACTGTTCCGTCTGGTAAGGTTACATTAGACTCACACCTCATGATTATATATCCTTCTTCACTAATATATTTACCAATATCCGTTATCTCTATTTCTCCATCTTCAAATACTATATCAAAATCTCCTGTATCATTATTATACAGACTTACTAGAGCAAATTCTCTATATGAATACTCATCATCACTCTTACTCATAAGCACGAATTTATCTATATTACTTCCTTCTGGAAGCAACATTGTTATTTCTACCTCGTCATCATACATCCACCCTTCATTATCGTAGGAACCCATAGAAGCAATTGCTAATTCTAAAATATTAGGATAATAACTAGTTTCTTCATAAGGCATTTCACCTATAAATGTTCTAATAGCAATGGCTTTGTTATACTCTGTTATATTCTTAGTAGCAATTAAATCTTGATTATAATCAATCATTTCACCAAACACTATTCCTGTTGATGCATCACCAGCATAGTAACTATCTGTTACCATAGATACCATATTTCTTAATCTTACTTTTTCTACTCCCTTATAACTGTATTCATCACTATACTCAAATACACTATAAATTGAATATGAATATGAATACACTTCTAAATCATCTGCTTTAATTGAAGCTACTTCTCCTGCACCTAAGTCTCCGATAATTGCAAACTTACCATTAAATATTACCACTACACTTCTCATGTCATAATCTGTATTATTTTTTACAGTTCCTGAAAATCCTGAATAATCATATTCAAAATCTACTGATATATCTTGAGATGAGCTTTCTATTTTCTTATCAACACTAAAATATCTTGTTGTAAATGCCTTTTTCTTTGACATATCAAGATTAATGCCGTCACTATTTTCATTTATAACATAATCATATTTATCTGTTGTCTTTACATCTTCATCATAATAATAGTAGCCATTGCTATCGCCTGAATACGGCCTATATCCTGTATAATCATCACTAAATTCTATATTATATTTTTTTGCATATGGACTTTGTATACTTCCATATATATTTTCACTAATTACATTTTCTCCAAAATTAACAACTGTAACTGAACTTGAATATGGATGCCATACTCTATACATAATACTTGTTGCAAATATGACTACTGTAAATACTACAGCACTAATAGGAATAGCTATCCACATATATTCTCTTTTGTTCTTTGCTTTTAAAATTAAATATATTATAGGTCCAATAAATACTACATAAAACAAAAATATTAACCCATATAATATAACACTTGGATTCTTTATATCAGGTATAACATCTATATATTCTTGGGTAGAATAAGTTAAACCTTTAGATGTAGATGAGCCATTTTGTAATATATTAGTAGTTGTGCCTGTTCCCATTAGTCCAATTGAATCTGAAACCATATCTTTTCTGTTTGTCCAATTAGTAAATGGCTCTAATCCAAAATCGAAGTTTGTTACTACAACACTACCATTTCCTACTATTTTTTCATGAAACTCTAATGGTGCCGCATTGAAGTCTATTGCTAAATCATCACTATTATCAACATCTATTTCTAACAAATCTGCAAGAACCTCTGTTTCATGTTCATATACAACATTAATATTTTCCTCTTGCAATTCTCCTGTATTACCACTTATAAACTCATCATCAAACTTCTCAAATACTTTTTGATAATTAGGTCCTGTACCAATTATCAATACTCCACCACTAGATACCCATTGCTTTATTGCCTCAATCTGTTCATCTGATAACTTTGAAGTATTATAATTATTAATTAAAATATAGTTACATACTGCAAGACTTCCACTAGTACTTGGTAAATTACTTTCATTTAATTCAGCTATTTTTAATCTTCCATAGAAATAACCTCTTTCAAAACTAACTCCATCAAAGTAATTAAGTGCTGTATAATCATCACTAAGTATACCCATTACTGCATAATCGCCATTTTCATAAAAATTACATAGTATTTTTTCACTATATACCTTTTGATCTTTATCATTTACCATCTGAACATAAAATGAAGTTAAATAATTATTACCTTGAACATATAAAGAAATATCTTTTTTTGTTCCTGCCGCAATTGTTATATCTTTGTCATAGGCAACATTATTACTTTCATCATAAGGGTCTGGTATTATTACTCTTACTGTTCCTACAAAATCCTTGCTGTTATTAGTTATTGTCAAATTAATAGGCATGTCTACATTTCTTTTGGTAATTCCATCTAGTCCATATTCAACTTCTATTGTAAACGTATCATCTTCCTTATCCTTAGCAAGAGATTCTGTCCTTATATTAGTTAATAAAAAAACAGCTAGCATAAGCATACTTAATACTTTCAAAATCTTCACTTTTTGCTTCATATTATTCCTCCGAACTTTAATCTTTATATTTATCTATTTCCACACTAAAAACTGTTCCATTGGCATTACTTGTTACATATATTTCTCCATTATGAATATCAATTATATTTTTTGCAATTGCTAGTCCTAGTCCTGCTCCTGTTGATGTTCTAGATGAATCCACCCTATAAAACTGTTGAAATATATTATGAATATCCTTAGCAGGAATAATTTTGCCATAATTAGTAACCATAAATACTGCTTTATCTTCTTTTTCAACTAATGTTAATCTTATTTGCTTTCCATCAGCTCCATATTTTATAGCATTTCCTACTAGATTACTAAATGCCCTTGCCAACAATTCACCATCTCCATTAATATATATACTTTTTGTCGGAAATGTATTTATCATTTTAAGATTATTATCTGTAGCACTTGGATAAAATTCTTCTGCCAATTGCTCAACAAATCTAGTTAAATCAATCTTTTTAAGTTCAACTTGTAATTTGTTTTTTTCATATCTAGTATAATCAAATAAATCTGTAACTAATCCTTCTAATCTCTTTGATTTATCATAGGCTATATTTAAATATTTTTCTTTAGTGTTATTTTCTAGATTGGGATTCATTTTAATTAAATCTAAGTATCCTATCATAGATGTAAGAGGTGTTCTAAGATCATGTGCAACATTGGTAATCAAATCATTCTTTGTTCTTTCCAATTCCCGCTCTTTTTCTATGCTTTGTTTTAATTCCATTCTCATATTATTAATGGATATAGCAAGTATTGATACTTCATCATATCCTTTTACTTTTATATTTGTATCTAAATCACCATTTCGTATACGTTCTACACCTCTATTAATATCTCTAAAATATGAAATTATTTTATGCGAAAACAACACATAAAACATCATAAAAAATATTAGGGTAATTATAAATAACATAATCACATCTATTACAAAATGATTAGTTAAAAATGGCTCTGGTCTAATAGTTATAAAACCATTACCTATTTCATCAAGTATCCCTGCTGTATTTCCAACAAATTTTTTAGCTGGTTCTGCTGCATTATCCATCATAGGTGATGTAGCTTTATAAAAAATCTCTTCAAATACTTTACTTTTCTTGACTACATATACAATAAAAATAATCACACCATCTACAACAACAGTGCATATAACACTTATAAAGGCGCATAGTACCATTTTCATTCTAAGACTTTGAAATATATTAGGCTTCAATTTTATAGCCTACCCCCCATACTGTTTTTAATATTTTAGGATTTTTAGGATCATCTTCTATCTTCTCTCTTAATCTTCTTATATGTACCATTACTGTGTTGTTTACTTCATATACTTTTTCATTCCATACTAGTTCAAATATTTCATCAGTAGCAAATACTTTTCCTTTATGAGATGCTAATAGATATAATATATCAAATTCTATAGGCGTAAGATTAATCTGTGCATCATACTTTATTACAGTATGAGCAATTTTATTAATAATCAGACCACCTTCTATAGCAATTTCATTATTATCCTCAACTGAATTTGAGTTATTATCAATATTTGTATATCTTCTTAGTTGTGATTTTACTCTGGCCAATAATTCTAAGGGATTAAATGGTTTCGTCATATAATCATCAGCGCCTGTACCAAATCCTATAATCTTATCCATATCTTCTGCTTTTGCACTTAGCATAATGATAGGAATATTACTAGTTCTTCTAATTCTTCTACAGACTTCTAATCCATCTATGTCTGGCATCATTATATCTAAAATAACTATTTTAATGTTCGAGTTCCTACTTAATTCATCAAGACACTCTTCTCCATTAAAAGCCTTTACTATTGTATATCCATCATTTGTTAAATATATATCTACTAATTCTGCAATTTCTTTATCATCATCTACTACTAAAACTGTTGCATCATTCATATTTTTCCCTCCATTTTCCACCTTGTAATACAAAACTAATTTTAGCACATGGCTATTTAGTTGTCTTTACAAACTTCTTACAATTTGTTAAAATCATGTCTACGAGTCGGATAAATGATCGCGGCTGCAAAACCGAAAGGTTGCAGGTGAGGAAAGTCCGGGCTTCATAGGGCAGGGTGCCGGATAACGTCCGGTGGAGGCGACTCCCAGACTAGTGCAACAGAAATAAACCGCCAGTTTACTGGTAAGGGTGGAAAGGCGAGGTAAGAGCTCACCGCTATTTTGGTAACAAAATAGGCTCTGTAAACTCCACTTGAAGCAAGACCATATTGAAAGCTATAGATTTGCCCGATCTGCTTTCAGGTAGGTCGCTTGAACTTACTGGCAACAGTAAGTCTAGATAGATGATCATTCACGACATAACCCGGCTTATCGTTCGACTCGTAAACAAAAAAGTAGTTATTAACAACATTGTTAACAACTACTTTTTTATTTATTTTAATTCATCATACTTTAAAACATCCACCACCGATAAATTCTCTAAGAATTGAATTATTCGGTATATTTTCTCCGCTTATTCCTAAGAAGTAGTCTAAGAATTTTAACAATCTCTTTGCTTCATAATACTCATCGCAATCTTTAGGAATTGCAAATAATAAAGGCTCTGCATATTGTTTTATTATGCTTAATTCATAAACTAATGCCGAATTAAACATTGCATCTGCTTCTTCTTGGAATGGGAATATATTTTCTTCTTCTCCACGTCTTACAGATTGCCACATTGAAATCGTTTTCTGTGCTGAATTGCCTCTTGTTCTAGCATCTCTTACAATACGTCTAATTAATCTTCCGTCTGTTGTTGGTATTCTATTATGTTCATCAACATTTAACATAACCAATGCACTAATATATATTTTATATTTACTATCGTTAGGAAGTTTTTCAGTCATTTTAGGATTAAGACCATGTATGCCTTCTATTACTAAAACGTCTTCTTCTCCTATTTGAAGAGTATCTCCAAGGTATTCTCTATATCCCGTTTGGAAATTAAATGTAGGTAAATGTATCATCTTTCCATCTAACAAATCATTCATATCTTTATTAAATGCTTCCAAATCAAGGGCTTCTATACATTCAAAGTTATACTTTCCGTCTTCATCAACCGGAGTTTTTTCTCTATCAACAAAATAATTATCCATTGCTATAGGATGTGGTTTTAACCCATGTGCTCTTAACTGTATGCTTAATCTATGAGAAAATGTTGTCTTTCCAGAAGAACTTGGACCTGCTATTAATACTACTTTTCTTCCTTCTTTAACTATATTTTCTGCAATATCTGCAATATTTTTTTCCTGCAAAGCTTCTTGAACAAGCATTATTTCGTTCATCTCACCATTAGAAATCAAATCATTTAATGCTCCAACAGTTTCTATATCTAACTTTCTTCCCCAATCATCTGATTTTTTCAACACATTAAATAAATTAACTTGTGGATCAAATGGCGGAATTATTGTTGGAGCCGAAGTTACTGGCATTTGAAGGACAAAACCTTCTCCAAATAATATTACATCAAAATAACCTAAGTAACCTGTGCTAGGTAACATAAATCCGTAATAATAATCTGTGTAATCATCTATAGTATATATATTGGTTTTAGATACTCGTCTATATTTAAATAATCTAGCTTTATCTTTCATACCTTGTTTTTCAAACAACTTAACTACTTCACTAGTATTTAGATTCTGCTTAACAATAGGTATATCCATATCAACAAGTTCATGCATTCTTTCTTTAACTTTATCTATAATAGCTACAGTTAATTTCTCTTGTTTACCTTCTAATTCACAGTAATATCCCTTACTAAGAGAATACATAACTTTTATTTTATCAATATTATCTTTTCCTAATACATCATTAAAAGCTTTTATCATCAATAATGTTACACTTCGTCTATAGGAATCATTACCCATAACCGTATTAGTAGTTAAAAATTCTATTTTACAGCTCTTTTCAATTACTTTATGTAATTCGCAAAGATGATTATCAACCAATGCTAATACAATATCATATCTTTCTCTGTCCTGATATTTCTCAGCTAATTTTTTTAAAGTAATATCTGGTTGAACAATTGCGTTTTCTCCATACACATTTACAACTACTTCATTCATAATATGATGCCTCCTTATAATATTTGCATAGGACTTCCTGTATCCTCTACTACTACTTCTATTTTATCTTTAAAAACGTCTATAAGATATTTATGTATATATTCCATAAATATATGTTCTAATCCATAATGGGTAGCATCTATAATATTAACTCCCATATCAACTGCGTCAATTCCATCATGATGCCCTATATCCCCTGTTATTAGTAAGTCACATCCTCTATTATAACTTTCTTTTATCAGGCTCTTCCCCGAACCTGGTGAAATAGCTATCTTAGTTGGAACATATTCAGTATCTCCATACACCATCACATTTTTCAACCCAAATTTATCTTTTATTTCCTCACAAATTTGCTTAATTGTAATTCTTCTCACAATTTCTCCAATTCTTCCAACACCCTGTTGTATGCCATCTTCTTCACAAGTAACTTCCAATATTTCTTGATTATCAAGCCCAATTATATTAGCCGATAATTCTGACATACCGCCCATTATATCAAAATTGGTATGCATAGCATAATAACTAATTTTATTCTCAGCCAAAGATAATATCTTATTACCTACAAAATCAGAATCATTTACTTTCTTTACTGGCGAAAATATAAGTGGATGATGAGTAATAATCATATCTACACTAAGCTCTACGGCTCTACTAATAACACTATCTGTAGCATCAAGGGCAAGCATAATTTTATTAACTTCTCTATCTTGTCTTCCTACTAATAATCCAACATTATCCCAGCTCTCAGCATATTTAATTGGTGATAGTCTTTCTAATTCAGAAATAATATCTTTACATATCATATAAACAAAGTGCCTCCTTAATATATTTTAATTCCTCTTCTATTTCTCTATATCTATCCATTGCCTTAGAAGATGTATTATTATTAAGTGAACTCAAAACTCTATTATAAGCATCTTGCTCTTTTAAAAGATACTTATGAAGAATATCACTTTTATTATCAAGAAGATACTTGCCATACTTATAAAATATTAATTTATCATAGGAAATATCTGATCCATTATCCTTGTTCAGCTTATTTGCCTTAATAACTGTATAATACTTATCCATATCTATAAGCATATCTTCTAATACTATGCTATAACCTAATTCATGTAACTTTTCCCTAACTATATGTATATCTGACTGAGGTTGTAAAATTAATTCCACACCCTGTTCTAATATGTGTTTTCCTACATCTAATATATCAGAAATAAGAATTCCACCCATACCTGCAATTATTATTGTATCTACTTCTTTTTCCTTAAGTTTAGCTAGCCCATCAGATAGTCTAGTTTCAATTTCATGGTTAAATCCATATTTATTCACATTTTTCAACGCAATCTCTAGTGGGCCTTTTCTTACATCCATTGCTATTACTTTCTTTGCAATACTTTGCTGCATAAGATATATGGATACATAAGCATGGTCGCAGCCTATATCTGCAACCATGTTACCCTCTGTTACCATACTAGCAACACATTTCATTCTATCTGTTAATACTATATCCTTCATATTCTACTCTAAAAAGTCTCTTAATCTACGACTTCTAGTTGGATGTCTAAGCTTTCTAAGTGCTTTTGCTTCAATTTGACGAATACGCTCTCTAGTAACTTGGAATTCCTTACCTACTTCTTCAAGAGTTCTTGCTCGTCCATCATCCAAACCAAATCTTAGTCTTAATACCTTTTGTTCTCTTTCTGTTAATGTACTTAATACTTCTACCAATTCTTCTTTTAGTAATGTAAATGCCGCTGCATCTGCTGGAACGGGAACATTTTCATCTTGGATAAAGTCACCTAAATGACTATCTTCTTCTTCACCTATAGGTGTTTCTAAAGATACTGGTTCTTGTGAAATCTTAAGAATTTCTCTAACTCTTTCAACTGGTATATCCATTTCCTTTGCAATTTCTTCTGGAAGAGGTTCACGACCTAATTCTTGCAGTAATTGTCTAGATACTCTTATTAATTTATTTATAGTTTCAACCATATGAACTGGTATTCTAATAGTTCTTGCTTGATCTGCAATAGCTCTAGTAATAGCTTGTCTAATCCACCATGTTGCATATGTTGAAAACTTAAATCCTTTTCTATAATCAAATTTCTCTACAGCCTTAATAAGACCTAGATTTCCCTCTTGAATAAGGTCTAAGAATAACATACCACGCCCAACATATCTCTTTGCAATACTTACTACAAGTCGTAGGTTTGCTTCAGCTAACTTTTTCTTAGCTTCTTCATCACCATTTTCCATACGTATAGCTAATTCTATTTCTTCATCAGCACTAAGTAATGGTACTTTTCCAATTTCCTTAAGATACATTCTTACTGGATCTTCTATGCTTATACCATCTGGAACAGATATATCAACTAAGTCTACATCTACGTCCACATCTTCTTCAACTGATAATATTGCTTCATCATCTGGCTCGTCTGTATCTTCTTCAACCGATAATATTGCTTCATCATCTGGTTCTACTTCCTTCTCAACTTCCACAGTATTTACAAAGATATCGTTTGACTCTAGAAATTCAAATATAGCTAACATTTTATCTGCATTCAAATCAAAGCCTTCAACTTCTGAAAACGAATCAATAATAAATGTATCATCTATAGCACCATCATTTGTTCTAGCCGCCTCTAATAATTCTACTAATTTCTCTTGGAATATCGTTTCAGTGTCTTTCTTACTTGGGTTTCCCATAATAAATTTATCCTCCATAATATATAATATTTTAACCATTTCACAATAATATATGCAAATTCTCTATCTTAGCCTTTTCTTTAATGAGCTCTTGCCATCTATTCATATCTACAGATGTACTCATTTGATAATCAATACTGCCTGATTTTACTTTTTTAACAATATCCTCTACTGCTTTAATATTGTTTTCCTCTTCTGGTTCCATCTCTAATGTTGTTTGAACAATATCCGCTACTTTTCTCTGCTCTTCAATTTCAGTAAATTGATTAAGAATAGTTGCTGGTTCTATACTTCCTTTTTTATCATATTGTTCATACATTAATTTTGCAACTTGATTACATAAAGGTTCATAAAAATCTACTGTACTTATTATGCCTTCTAATCTTTTAAATAGTATAGGCATATTTATCATCCATGTTAATAATAGTTTTTGAGGCGTTTTGCTAAGTTCCTCTTTTACTTCTTGTCTATTTAATTTTCTTGGTTTTATATCATCAAATATGCTAGGTGGTACATAACCACCTTCTGTGCCATAATAATTAACTAATTTAACCAAGCCTTCTTTATCTATAAAATACTCATTTGCTACTGCTTCTATGTAATTATTCCTACCTAACGGATCATCTATTGTAGACAACTTCTTTGCTACTTCGTGTTGAAAATTAGTTTTACTTTCAGGGTCATTTTGGTTGTAATTTAGTGATATTATCTTCACTTCAAACATTATGCTACCTACTGAATTCTGTATTCTCTTTTCAAACTCATCAACACCTAATGATTTTATAAACTCGTCAGGGTCTTTATAAGGTTTCATATCTATAATACGTGTTGATATTCCTATCTCCCTTAACATAAGTATAACCTTACTTGCCGCTTTAATACCTGCTCCATCACTATCATATGCTAGATAGGCTGTATCTGTATATCTCTTTACAAGATTTGCATGTCCTAATGTAAATGCTGTTCCAAGAGATGCTACTGCATTATCAAAGCCTGCTTGATGCATAGCTATTACATCCATATATCCTTCACATAATATCAATCCATGTTTCTTAGATTTCTTTGCTAAATTAAGTCCATATAGATTTCTGCTCTTATCAAACACTGCCGTATCGTTAGTATTAAGATATTTGGGTTCTCCTTCTCCCATTACTCTTCCGCCAAATCCAACAACTTTATTGTTAGCATCAATTATAGGAAACATTACTCTATTCCAAAACCTATCAGTACCGCCTCTAGTTTCATCTATCTTTACTAATCCAGAGTTCTTTAGTTGCTCATCACTATAACCTTTACTCTTAAGATATTTATATAAATCATCACTATACATATCTGAATATCCTAGTGCAAACTTCTTTATGGTTTCGTCACTTAATTGTCTATTATGAAAATAATTATAGGCATTCTTTCCTCTATCTGTTTTTAACATATAATGAAAATAGCCTGCTGAAATCTTATTCATTTCAAATAAAGTTGTTTTATAATCTGCTTTTCTCCTAGCTTCTGGAGACATTTCCTCTTCTGGTAAAGTTATTCCTGCTCTTTCTCCTAGCTGTTTTATTGCCTCCGGAAAAGTGAAGTTTTCATATTCCATAACAAAGGTGAATACATTTCCTCCTACCCCACAACCAAAGCAATGATACATCTGTTTCTCTCTACTTACATGGAATGAAGGTGTCTTTTCAGGGTGAAAAGGACAACATGCCGAATAAGAATTGCCTTTTTTCTTAATATTAGCATATTCACTTATAACGTCTACTATATCATTTTTAAGACGTATTTCTTCAACTAAATCATCTGAAAAATACACTGTTTTCTCCTTTTATTTTAACTAAATTCTTTGCCAACTTTCTGGTTCAAATATTTCTCTAAATTTATATATTGTATAAGTATCTGTCATCCCTGCTATATAATCACATACTACTACTTCCATCTCTTCCCCACAACCAATCATATCTATATATTCTGATGGCATTTCATTAGGACTTTCTGTGTAGTGATAAAATAACTGTTTTATCATCTGCCCTGCTTTACCTTCTTGACCTTTAGCTATAGGATTAAAATATACATGTTCAAACATAAACCTTCGGAGTCCAATCATAGCTTCCATCACTGGTGCTGACATAATTATATCATCCTTATCTTGACTATTTTTTATTATGTCATGGATAAGAGTATTTAATCTATTTCGAACAGACACACCCAGAACCTCTGTAAATTCACTTGGTATATCCTTTTCTTCAAGTATTCCACCTCTAATAGCATCATCAATATCATGATTAATATAGGCTATTTTATCAGATAATTGTACTACTTTACCTTCAAGAGTAGACGGACTTCCAACACTTTGATGATTAATAATTCCATCTCTTACTTCCCAAGATAGATTAAGTCCAGTACCCTTTTTCTCTAATTTCTCTACTATTCTTATACTTTGAACATTATGTTTAAATCCATATGAACATACTTCATTCAAGGCTCTTTCCCCTGTATGTCCAAAAGGTGTATGCCCCAAGTCATGTCCTAATGCTATAGCTTCAACTAAATCTTCGTTAAGCCTCAATGATCTAGCTATTGTTCTAGCAATCTGAGCAACTTCTAATGTATGAGTCAATCTAGTTCTATAGTGATCTCCTTCAGGTGACAAGAATACTTGGGTCTTTTGTTTTAATCGTCGAAATGCCTTACAATGGATTATTCTATCTCTATCCCTTTGATATATAGTTCTTAAATCACATTGTTCTTCAATTCTATCTCGACCTCTAGATTTATCACTAAAAGAAGCATACTTAGATAAATTATTATATTCATTTATTTCTTGTTGTTCTCTAATAGTCATATTCAAACTCCTTAAAAAAGCCCTACACTAATATACTTCTACGCGTTTTGATAAAATCCTTTTTTATTTTTTCATGCTATTCACAAAGTTGACATAAAACTAATATAAGCCTTGTCAAAAGACAAGACTTATATTACATAAACACTATTATTGTTAATTAACTATTTTGCTTTGGCTGCAATAAATACCCAATTAGTACCATCTGTTGCTACTGCACCTCTATTATAATTAGCAGATTTTAATATTTCATAGTGTCCTGAGGAGCCCTTCCAACCATTAAATGTTGATCCTGCATTATTCGCTCCAGTTAATAAGCATTCGCCCCCACCAGAATATATACTAGGATAAGCATTACCCATTACTGTATACCATTGACTACCATTAGGTCTTGTATGACTAAATGAAGTCTTTATTTCACCTACTCTTGTTCCACAGAATCCATAAAGAGTATCATCCCATGTTAATTCTGCAACACCTAAGCTTCTTCTCTCTGCATTAATCAAATCAAAACATTCTTTTGCTTTTGATATAGTAGCATCGTTAGTTGTAGGTATATTGGTTTCTTCTGTTGTTTGTTCTGTTGCTTCTTCTGTAGTTACCTCAGTTGAAGCATCTTTTTCTTCATTATTATTTTTATTTGTATCTAGGTCTTCTAATTTATCAAGATTGTTACAGATTATATACTTTCCATTTGACCAACTTAGTACATTATTAGCAATATTGCTACAATTTGCGCTTTGTGAATAATTATTACAATTTGCATTTTGTAAGTAACTATTACAACGTGAATCTATATTACTCCCTAACACTATCACAGGACAATTTTTACTAGCATTTGATACATTACACTTAGCGCTTGTATCTGTATTATTTAATGTATCAACCACTGAGTTAACAACTTCTGATTCCTTTGACTTGTTATCTAATACATTATTTTTAGTAGAATCATTACTAACCTCTTTATTAACCACAACTTCTGTAGTTGATCCATTTACTTTAGTTGTATCGTTAGTATTAGAGTTAGTATTTGTATTGCAGTCTGTATTAGTATTATAATCTATGCTAGTATTACAGTCACTATTGTTATTTGTTGATGCCTTACTCTGTACCCCTCCATTATTTCCTGATTGAATAATAGAATTAATAGTATCAGTATCCACATCATTACCATTTACTATTTTATATTGTATTCCTGAATTGGAATTACATCCTGAACCTGAGTTAAGTGCTTGGCGAAGTTCATCCATAGTAGAAGTATTTGTATTTCCACTACCTGTATTACAATCGCCATTTCCTCCAATAATGATTCGTGTAGCTGCCTCGCTTGATATACCACTAAAACCTACCGTAAATAATAATGAAAATAATAAAGTTAATACATAAAAGTATTTTAATATTTTATTTTTCAACTTTATTCCTCCCTTTTGCTTGTGTAAATGTGACACATTATAACTTTATAAATCATTAAATAGTATAATGCTGTTTCGTGTTACAATTACAATCATAGCTTTGCACATATTAATAGTCAATCGCAATATATGGTAGCTAATGAATATTGTACCAAGTACACATTTTTTGCTGGGAGTTAGATTTCTGACCCCTTAGTCCTTAAAGTCAGTAAATATCTATATTTTAATTCTGTATTGTACCAACAAGAGTTGGAATTAATTGCTTCTTTCTTGACACTACACCATTTAATAAACATTCATGATTTTCAGGTACTACATGAAATGCTTCTTCAACAAGTTGCTCTGAACCATTGCCAAAACATAATAGTGTAGTATTTTCTTCTATTATATTAGTTATCATAAAAAATATCATATCTGCATTATGACTTGCAAAATCTTTTGATATATAATCTATCAACTTTTTCTTGATAATAGCTAAATCTTCATCACTCATACAATTTATTTGTCCAACACCCATACTTATATCACCAACACTAAAATTCTTAAAGTCTTGATAGAATATAGATTTTGGTTTTTTATTTGCTAAATTACTTCCTGCTGTAAACATATCTTTAGCAAACTCATCTATATTAATATTTGCAATGTCAGCTAATTCGCTAGCTGCTTTTCTATCTACACTAGTACAAGTAGGTGATCTAAACATTAGAGTGTCAGATATTATGGCACCACATAACAACCCTGCTATGGTAGGTCCCACTTCTACATTTTGTTCATTATACATTTGATAAACAATTGTTGCTGTACATCCTAGTGGTTGATTTCTAAAAAACACTGGTTCTATAGTCTCTATTGTTCCTATTCTATGATGATCAATAATTTCTAATATATCAGCATTTTCAATTCCATCTACAGCTTGAGTTCGCTCATTATGATCCACTAGTATAATTTGCTTACGTTTTAAATTAAGAAGATTACGTCTTGATACCATCCCTACATAATCACCTTCTTCATTAATAATAGGGAAATCTCTGTTACGCTTCTTTGCCATAATAGCTTTAATTGCTTCAACCTCTTCATCTGTTCTAAATGTAATAAGATTTTCTTTCTTCATAAAATATTTTATTGGCATACTTTGATTAATTAAACGTGCAACTGTATATGTATCATGAGGTGTACTTATAATTGTACACGCATTTTCCTCTGCTATTTTTTTAATAGTCATAGATATGCTTGCACCCTCACATACTATTATACATGAAGCTTTCATCTCTATAGCACATAGCTGTGATTCATATCTATTACCAAGTATAACTATATCGTCTTCTTCTATATAATTTTCCATTAATTCAGGATTGGCTGCTGCAATTAAAACTTTTCCTTTAACAACATAGCTATGCTCATTTCCTGTTATCATAGTTCCATCAATAGTCTCTAATATCTTACTATATTGAGTTCTTGCACGCCCAATTATACTACTGTCATAGACATCCATATAAGATTTGGCTATATCACTAATAGTTATAAGTCCTTCTAATTTATTACTAGCAGTAATAGGCAATGTAACAACACCATTTTCATTCATAATTGCCCATGCTTTTTTAAGAGAAATACTACCCGAAACCCCTTCTATAGTTCTAATCTTAATATCCTTAACTTGCGGATTAACACTTCCTAAATATCTAGGTCTTCTTATATTAAATCTATTTAATATGTACTGAGTCTCTTCGTTAATATGTCCTGCTCTCATAGCAATATAATTCTTACTACTGGTTCTATTTTTCAATTCCGCGTATGCAATTGCTGAACATATTGAATCAGTATCCGGATTCTTATGTCCAATTACATGTATAAATACATTTTGCATTATTTCACCCCTTACTGTGAGTTAACAATTTAATCGTTATCCCATTTTACCCTTATCAATATATTAAGTCAACATATTTTCATTCACATTTTTTCAATCTATTTTTTATGATTTTTCTAGGTTTTTCTCACTTTTATAAATATTTTTGAAATAATTCACATTTTATTCACATTTTGAAAATATCTACGTCACATTTGACTGATATTATAAATACATAAAGCAAGTAAGCTTTAGAAATGAATTTTTTCATAAACCTTCCCCTTATATAAAAAGGAATCCCTCCCCAGGATTCCTTTTTTAGTGTATGAATTTATTTCAAAAAACTGCACTAACCGTAAACAGTAAGTGCAGCTTTAATATCGTTATTATATGTTATTTTCTTAGAACTTACCTTCGTCTGCTGCTTCTTGAATAGAAACTGCAACTGCAACTGTCATACCAACCATTGGGTTGTTACCAGCACCGATAAGACCCATCATCTCAACGTGAGCAGGAACTGAAGAAGAACCAGCGAATTGAGCATCAGAGTGCATACGTCCTAATGTATCAGTCATACCATAAGAAGCAGGACCAGCAGCCATGTTATCTGGATGAAGAGTTCTTCCAGTACCACCACCTGAAGCAACTGAGAAATATTTCTTTCCTTGCTCTAAACATTCTTTCTTATATGTACCTGCAACTGGATGTTGGAATCTAGTTGGGTTAGTTGAGTTACCTGTAATAGATACATCAACTCCTTCTTTGTGCATGATAGCTACACCTTCACAAACATCGTTTGAACCATAGCAATTAACTCCTGCACGAAGACCTTCAGAATAAGATTTTCTGAATACTTCTTTTACTGTATTTGTATATGGATCATACTCAGTCTCAACAAATGTAAATCCGTTGATTCTTGAAATAACTTGAGCAGCATCCTTTCCAAGACCATTTAAGATAACTCTTAAAGGTACTTGACGAACTTTGTTAGCTTTCTCTGCAATACCAATTGCACCTTCAGCCGCTGCAAATGACTCATGTCCAGCTAAGAAACAGAAACACTCAGTCTCTTCTTCTAATAACATCTTTCCTAAGTTACCATGTCCTAAACCTACCTTACGAGTATCAGCAACAGAACCTGGAATACAGAAAGCTTGTAATCCTTCACCGATTGCAGCAGCAGCGTCAGCAGCTTTTCTACAATCTTTCTTTATTGCTATAGCAGCACCTACAATATAAGCCCACTTAGCATTTTCAAAACAAATTGGTTGAATCTTCTCAACTTGCTCATATACATCTAACCCAGCATCTTTAGTCATTTTCTCAGCTTCTTCAATTGAAGCGATACCATAGCTATTTAATACTTCGTTAATTTGTTTAATACGTCTTTCATATGATTCAAATAAAGCCATTTTTCGTTACCTCCTTAATTATTCTGCACGTGGGTCGATAATCTTAACTGCATCATCAACTCTACCATATTGGCCTTTAGCTTTTTCCCAAGCTGTATTAGCATCATCACCTTTTCTGATAAAGTCTGTCATCTTTCCAAGACTTACAAATTGGTAACCGATAATTAAATCTTCTTCATCTAATGCAATACCTGTAACATAACCTTCAGCCATCTCTAAGTAACGAGGACCTTTCTTAAGTGTACCATACATAGTACCAACTTGTGAACGAAGACCCTTACCTAAATCCTCAAGACCTGCTCCGATTGGAAGACCATCTTCAGAGAAAGCACTTTGAGTTCTACCATAAACTATTTGTAAAAATAATTCTCTCATTGCTGTATTGATAGCATCGCATACTAAATCAGTATTAAGAGCTTCCATAACTGTTCTTCCTGGTAAGATTTCTGATGCCATAGCAGCAGAGTGTGTCATACCTGAACAACCAATTGTCTCAACTAATGCCTCTTGAATAATTCCCTCTTTAACGTTAAGTGTTAACTTACAAGCACCCTGTTGAGGAGCACACCAGCCTACACCGTGTGTTAAACCTGAAATATCTTTTACTTCTTT
>JAVBSN010000074.1:0-19734 GCA_031547045.1 Lachnospiraceae bacterium | reverse complement strand
GTCTAGGAATACATATTCTATCATTAGTTCTATTAGCTCTCTCTATATTCTTCTGTGGTCTAAACATTAATGTACGTCCATCAACTGATTTATAAGCCTTAAGACCTTCAAACATCTCTTGTCCATAATGAAATACCATTGCTGCTGGTGATAAAGAAATATCTTGGTAAGGTACTATTCTTGCATCATGCCATCCTTTTCCTGTCTCATAATTCATTATAAACATATGATCAGTAAAATTAACACCAAACTTAAGTGGGTCATCTGCTTCTGGTTTCTCCTTTGGAGTCTTTGTTAATTCATATCTGATATCTAACATAATTCATCCTTCTCTCTATCTAAAATTATTGTAACAGTTCAGTCATAAGTTCGATTTCGCTTCGCTTCATATTATCTAACTTTTACATTGTAAAGTCAACATTTTTATTGCATTTGCTTAGGATTCTTATTCTCATATTTATAAAAATAATATTCTAAATCAAAATAAGTTTGCTCATCACTATCTGCTGTTATCTGCCAATTATCAAGTTTATCTAGATTAGGGAAGTATGTGTCAGCCGCATACTTGTAATCAATCTTAGTTACGTGAGCTGTATCACAATACTCATATAAAGCATCATATACACTTCCTCCACCTATTATATAAACGTCTTTACTATTATACTTTTTAAGTTCTTCAAACAAATCTTCAATAGAATGTACAATTATCGCATCTTTAGCTGTATAATTTATATCTCTTGTTAATACTATATTTGTTCTATTTTTAAGCGGTAATCCATTAGGAAATTCTGCTAATGTCTTTCTTCCCAATACTACAACATGCCCTGTTGTTACCTCTCTAAAAAATTTCTGATCATCTGGAATTCTTACTAATAATTGACCTTTGTTTCCAATCGCCCAATTACTATCAACTGCTACTATCAGGTTCATATGTACCTCCATTAATATCTTATGAATATGTTTCGTATGCTTTTACATAAAAATGCATAATTATTTTTGTAACCCATCTAGGCCAAAATTTATTAAACATTTCTGTATCTTCTGTATATCTTTTATTATTGTCTATAAATTCTTTACTTGTAGCCTCATCATGGACTCGGTAATATACCAAAGGGTTACTATTATATAAAAATCTACCTTTGATATTTGCTATCTTTAAAAATGTATCCCAATCTATATTAAATTTCATATCTGAGGTGAAAATACTATCACCTAACAATTCTTTATTATAAGTAACTGTAGGGCAACAAATACTATTTCCAAAAGATAATATACTCTTCTTAAAAAATTTAACATTTGATAAAACACTACTTTTAATTGGGATTCTTAATAATTTTCTTATTTTACAATTAACATCCTTGCTTATTACTCCATCTTTTAATGGTTGGTAATCAGTTAAAAATATGGTAACCTCTTTTTTATTTTTTACTAGTTTATCAATAAACCCTTGTAAATATTTAGAATCATATTCATCATCTTGATGAACCACCGTAACATATTTTGAATCTGCACTATTATATGCAAAGTTCCAATCATCTTTAATGTCGCTTGTACCTTCACGTATATACATATTTAAATTATATTTTCGGACAATATTATTAATATACTCACATGGTGTTGAAGTACACATAATAATTTTAGAATTAACTGTTTGATTTACCAAAGATTGTACACATTTTTCTAAATATCTAGATTCCTTATATGCACAAATTGCAAATGTATGATTATTTTCTTTTATCATATTTAAACCACCAACACTCTACTTAATTTTAGTTTCTCCAATAATATATCTAGGTCTCTCTTTTGATTCCAAATATATTTTACCAACATATTCTCCAACAACACCTATGCTCATTATTTGAAATCCACCAAAAAAACATAACAATACAATTACAGTTGTCCAACCTTCTATTGTATTACCCATAACTTTTCCTGCAATAACATATATCAACAAAGCAACACTCAATATAGATACAAGTAATCCAGTAACAGTTATTATTCTAACTGGTTTTACACTACATGAGGTAATACCATCTATAGCAAATGCTATCATTTTATTTAATGGGTATTTGGATTCACCTGCAAACCTCTTATCTCTTTTATATTCAACTACAGAAGTTTTGTACCCTATCATAGGTACAATTCCTCTCAAGAATAAATTTACTTCCTTATAATTTGATAATTGCTCTACTGCTCTTTTACTCATAAGTCTATAATCTGCATGGTTATAAACTAATTCTACGCCCATAGCTCTCATGATTTTATAGAACATTAATGCTGTATTTCTCTTAAAAAATGTATCTGTCTTACGAGAACTTCTTACACCATATACAATATCATTTCCTTTATTATATTCCTCTATAAACCTATCAACTGCATCTATGTCATCTTGTAAGTCTGCATCCATAGAAATAATAATATCTGAATATTTCTTGGCTTCCATTAATCCTGCCAATAGAGCATTTTGATGTCCTCTATTTCTAGATAGATTTAATCCTACAACATATTGGTTATTATCATATAATTCACTTATTATTTCCCAAGTTCTATCCTTAGAGCCATCATTAACATACATTATTCTACTCTTATCAGATATTATATTTTCGGATATTAAATTATTTAGTTTGGTTGTTAATCTACTTGTTGTTTCTAAGATTACCTCTTCCTCGTTATAACAAGGTACAACAATATATAAAATTTTATTTTCTTCCATATATGCTCATCACCTTTTACTTTAATCTATACAGCTATTGGTATGTTTTTTATCTGTGGTCCTGCTTCATAATCTTCTATTATAAAATCATCTATTGTAAATTCATAAAAGTCCTTCACATCTTGATTCATAGAAAACTTAGGTGCTGGATATGTTGGTCTTTAAATTAGTTCTTTTACTATATCTATATGTCTATCATATATATGGGCATCTGCTATAACATGAACAAATTCTCCTGGTTCAAATCCACAAACTTGTGCTAACATATATACTAGAACTGAATACTGTACAACATTCCAATTATTAGCTGCTAATATATCTTGTGAACGTTGATTAAGTATTGCATTTAATTTGTTACCTGTTACATTAAATGTCATACTATATGCACATGGGTATAGATTCATCTCTGATAAATCTTGATGTACATATATATTAGTCATAATTCTTCTACTATATGGATTGTTTTTCAAATCAAATATTACTCTATCTACTTGATCCATCATACCTTCACTATACTGATGCTTAACACCTAATTGATACCCATAAGCTTTTCCTATTGAACCATCTTCATCAGCCCAACTATCCCATATATGGCTTTTTAAATCATTAACATTATTAGATTTATTCTGCCATATCCACAATAATTCATCTATAGCTGATTTTATATATGTTTTTCTAAGGGTTAATGCTGGGAATTCTTTTGATAAATCATATCTATTAACTACACCAAATCTCTTTATTGTATATGCATATGTACCATCTTCCCATTTAGGTCTAACCTTTTCACCTTCTGTGCTATATCCATTGTCAATAATGTCCTTACACATATCTATAAATAATTTATCTGCTAAACTCATATAACCCTCCAAAATAATTATTTTATTAAGTTTGAATATTTATTATTACTCTACATATTCTAACCTATAATAAGGTTTTATGCAAATTTTATGTCGCAAATCCTTAGTTTTTCAACAACATGTTGATACAGACACTTTTTATTTCCCTTTGCTTATTTACACACTAATGTGATATAATATTTTCGGAGGTGACTATGAGTAAAATTAACATTTCAAAACGACTTAAAAATATTAGAATAAATAAACATTATACTCAGAAGGATATTAGTAATGTTCTGGGACTTTCAAGACAAGGTTATGCAAGATATGAACAAGGTAGTTGTTCTCCATCATTAAATATACTTGAAAAGTTATCTGCTTTTTATAATATTCCCCTTGATTATTTTATAAGTTATTCTAATAATTCTAACATTTCTTTAATTAGCACTAATGATATTTCTAAAGGTCAATATGGTGCTGTTTCTGATGCTATCGATACCGATGAGCTTAACAAACTTATGATTGACTATTGTCAACTTAATTCTGACGAACGAAAAGACGTTCAATTATATATTTCTCACAAATTCAATCTTAGACATAAATTATAATTAGTGTTCCCTTTTTTCTCACTTCATATTACAAAAATCAACAAAACGTGGATATTTTTCATTTATTAACCTCTTGGTGGTATTTCGAGTCATCAATTACAAATTTTGCTATAATATAACAAGGAGGTGCAATATGGCGAAAAACTTAGGTAATATACTTAGAAATCTACGAGAATCTTATGGATATAAACAATATGATATAAGTAAATATCTTAGCTTATCTCACCAAGCGTATTCTAATTATGAGATAGGCACTCGTACTCCTGATGTATCAACCTTATTAAAACTAGCAAAATTTTATAATGTAGATTTCAATTTACTAATCGCTGCTCTTATACCCTCCGATTTGGACCATATCAATCCTTCTAGTAATTCGGATACATTTAATATATATAGAAATCTTTCTTCAACCGAATTTGAAATGTTACAAAATTTCAGGAAATTATCTACTGGTGATCAAGAAGATATTCTTGAATTTGCTAAAATCAAAGCTACACGTAATAATGTTAAATGCTAAAAAAGACTCCAAGTATAATAACTTAGAGTCTTTTTTGTTATTTATTATATAAATATAATTCTGTATAGAACATTCCATTCAGCATATCAAGTGCTCTTGTATTACAAGCATATGCTGCAAGTGTGCTGTCTGGTAATACTCTTTTAATTGTTTCTACTGTATATTTATCTACACTATCTATAGGATATAAGCAAATTCCATCTGCACCTAAAGATATTACTTTATTACTTTCTAGTACAGTAGCACTTATCATCATACAATATACATCTCTTGCTTTAGCAAATATACCTATCTCTTCTAATTCACCTATTGCTACAACAAACTTAGCACCACTGTCTACAGCTAGAGAAGCTTGTTCTTTAGTAAGAACATCTACAATACCTATTATTGCATCTGGATATTCCTCTGTTAATTGTGCAATACATTTAATAGAATCCTTGTTAGTTGCTGATATAGCAAATACATTAGTTCCTGATTCCATAATAGCTTTGCTTTTATCTATTATATCACCCTCTGAAATCACTGGAATTCTAGCACCTTCTAATTCTGCCTTTACTAATTCTTTATCTACATTATTACATCTCATCTTCTTTATATCTGGTAAAGACTTGTAATTATCTAATACACTTTCATTAATTTGCATATATGCTAATAAACGCTTAATATATTCATTATATTTAGTAGCATTATTAATATCACCATTTAAAAATGCATCTAATGTTGGTCTAGACATATTAATTGCTTGTGATAAAGTTACCTTAGTACACTTTCTATCTTTCATTATTGCTTTAATATTGCCACCTATTCTTTTGCGGTCTGTAAATAAATATTCGTACTCCATCATCTTATCCTCCTATACTGCCTTATCTATATTTTGCCCTGCAAGAAAACTGCCTTCTACTATCTTTCGTCCTGTATCATATGGATTATCCTTATCATACTTTATTGTTGTATTTGTAACTCCACCTGCCACATATGATTTTCCACATTCTGAACAAACACCCATCTTAAGTGTTACTGATGCCGAAACTAACTGAGCACCTCTTGTAGAATTACTCTTAGATATGGCATTAGATACATGTTCTTGTTCGTGACTTCTAACTTTCGAATATGAGCTTTCTGGTGAAATATGCCCTGGTGTCTTATAAGATACATTCTCATCTGAACCATCAACATATTCTCTTGATTTGCAAGTCTGACATTCTACTTCTTTTATTTTATTTGAGGAATCAACATTATTAGCAGTATTAATATTAGTAACTTTATCTACATTACTTATAGGCACCACATAATTACTACTGGCTCCTATTGCTCCTATACCACTCATAATAACTCCTCCTCTCATAATAAATGTAAAATATATTTTTATTATAACATAATAGTTTTTTTTATCAAATATTTCAATAGTGGTTTAATATAATTTTAAGAATTATGTAATCTTATTTTTCTATTTATTGTATTTAGCACATTTTTTTTATTTTTGCTCCACAATGGTGCAATTAGAGTATCCTTATTTCCATCACCTGTTATTCTATGAATAACTATATTATCAGGTAATAACTCTATACATTTACATACTATATCAGAATATTGTTCTAAGGTTAACACTTCAAATTCCCCATTAGCATACATCTTAGCTAATCTAGTATTTTGTATAACATGTAATAACTGAAGTTTAATACCCTGAATATCTTTAGTTGCAAGGTACCTTATTGTATTATACATGTCTTCTTCATCTTCATATGGTAATCCTAATATAACATGTATGATGGTTTCTATATTATGTTTTCTTAGTTTATCCAAGTTAGTTTCAAAACATTCTAAACTATATCCTCTATTTATTAATTCTGATGTCTTTTCGTGTATAGTTTGCAATCCTAATTCAACCCACACAGGTTTTATTTTATTTAATCTATCTATTAAATCTATTATATCATCTTCCAAACAATCTGGTCTTGTAGCAATAGATAGTCCGACAATATCATTACTATCTATAGCTTCTGTAAATATTTTTTCCAAGTAATCAATCGATGCATATGTATTTGTAAACGCTTGAAAATAAGCTATATATTTACCATTGTTAATTTTATTTTCTAATCTAGCTTTCCCATCTTCTATTTGCTTTGTAATGCTATCAGTTTTTCTGCCTGCAAAATCACCTGAACCACTTTCATTACAAAATATACATCCTCCATAGCCTACTCTACCATCTCGATTTGGGCAAGTCATTCCGCCATCAATTGCTATCTTATATACTTTCTCGCCAAACTTTTCTATTAAATATGAATTAAGACTTCTATATTCCATTAACCCACTCCTGACACTTATTTAATGCTATATGTTTTATTGTAAATCAAAAAGGTTCTTGTGGCAATCCACAAGAACCTATAATCACAAATTATATTTCACATATGTTAACAAGAGTAAGATTATCTTTCTTAGTTTGTTCTAATGATGTTAACAAGGCATTAGCTGTATCTAAACTTGTTAAACATGTAACTCCTGTTTCTACAGCATTTCTTCTTATAATAAATCCATCCTTACTTCTTTCAACACCTTGTGTTGGTGTATCAATAATCAAATCTATTTCATGACTAAGTATTAAGTCTAATAAGTTAGGTGATTCACATTCAACCTTATTTATATGTTTAGCTGGTACTCCATTTTCATTAAGCATTATACAAGTACTTCTTGTTGAATATATCTCATATCCTAAAACTGCAAACCTTTTACCAATACCAATAGCATCTGGCTTATCAGAATCTTTAACTGTAAGTATCATCTTTTTATGTTGTGGTAAGTTAACACCTGCTCCTAAAAATGCTTTATACAGAGCTTCGTTAAAATCTTTTGATATTCCTAAGCATTCACCAGTAGATTTCATTTCAGGTCCTAGACTTACTTCTGCACCTCTTAGCTTTTCAAATGAGAATACAGGCATCTTAACTGCAAAATATTCTGATTCTGGTTGTAATCCTGTTTTGTATCCTAGATCTTTTATCTTCTCGCCTATAATTACTCTAGATGCTAGATCTACAATCGGTATTCCTGTCACCTTACTTATATATGGTACCGTTCTACTTGAACGAGGATTAACTTCTATTACATATACTTTTTCTTCATACACTATGAATTGGATATTTATTAATCCTATTACATGCAAACTCTTTGCTAGCTTTCTTGTATAATCTTCTAGTACCTTTTTAATCTTATCAGATATGCCTTGAGCTGGATATACTGAGATACTATCTCCTGAATGAATACCTGCTCTCTCAACATGTTCCATTATACCTGGTATAATTATATCTTCCCCATCACATACAGCATCAACTTCAACTTCTTTACCCATAATATATTTATCAATAAGTATTGGATGTTCTTGTACATGGCGATTAATAATCTCCATAAACTCTATAATATCCGTATCTGATATTGCTATTTGCATACCTTGACCACCTAATACATAGGATGGGCGAATAAGTACTGGATAACCTAAATCATTAGCTGCCTTTAGAGCTTCCTCACAAGTAAATACTGTGGTTCCTGCTGGTCTTGGTATTTGACACTGCTCTAATATTTCATCAAATAATTCTCTATCTTCTGCTGCATCTACATTTTCTCCACTAGTACCTAGTATTGGCACACCCATTTTTATTAAACTTTCTGTTAATTTAATTGCTGTTTGACCACCAAATTGAACAACTGCTCCATCAGGCTTTTCTAGTCTTACTATAGCTTCTACGTCTTCTGCTGTTAATGGTTCAAAATATAGTTTATCTGCAATATCAAAATCTGTGCTTACTGTTTCAGGATTATTATTTACTATTATTGTTTCATAGCCTCTTTCACTTAATGCCCAGGTACTATGAACTGAACAGTAATCAAATTCTATACCTTGACCTATACGAATTGGACCTGAACCTAATACCATAACTCTTTTCTTAGTCTTGGTTATATCAATTTCATTTTCACCATCATAACAAGAATAGTAATAAGGTGTTTCTGCTTCAAACTCTGCTGCGCAAGTATCTACTACCTTAAAGGCTGCAAATATATTATACTTTTCACGAAGCTCCCTTATGTCAGTTTCAGTTTTTTCTACCAATTTTCCAATTACCGAGTCTGGAAATTCTATTCTTTTTGCCTCATATAATAATTCCTTATCTAATTCACTAGCTTCTTTTAATGCTATTTCCATGTTTACAATATTAGATATTTTATCAAGAAACCATATATCAATTTTTGTTATATCATGTATCTCTTCTAAAGTTATACCTCTTCTAATTGCTTCTGCTATAACAAATACTCGTCTATCATCTATTTTATGAAGTCTTTTACATATTTCTTCTAAAGGTTTTTGATCATAATCCTCATATATTAAACTATCAACATGTTGTTCCAATGAACGTAATGCTTTCATAAGAGCACCTTCAAAGTTAGTGCATATACTCATTACCTCTCCTGTAGCTTTCATTTGAGTTGTTAAGGAACGACTTGCTTTAATAAATTTATCAAATGGTAATCTAGGCATTTTAACTACTACATAATCTAAAGCAGGTTCAAAACTTGCATATGTTTTTCCTGTAACTGCATTTTTAATCTCATCTAAATTGTACCCTAACGCTATCTTTGCTGAAACTTTTGCTATTGGATACCCTGTTGCTTTAGATGCTAATGCTGACGAACGGCTAACACGAGGATTAACCTCTATAACACAGTATTCAAAAGTTGATGGATGAAGGGCATATTGCACATTACATCCTCCAGTTATATTTAACTCAGTTATAATATTTAATGCTGATGTTCTTAACATCTGATATTCTTTGTCACCTAAGGTCTGTGACGGTGCGACAACTATACTATCACCTGTATGTACACCTACCGGATCTAAGTTTTCCATATTACATACTGTTATACATGTTCCGTTCGCATCACGCATAACTTCATATTCAACTTCTTTCCAACCAGCTATACACCTTTCTACAAGAACCTGACCAACACGACTTAATCTTAGACCATTTTCTAATGTTTCTATAAAATCTTGCTCATTATCAACGATTCCACCACCACTACCGCCTAAGGTATATGCAGGACGTAGTACTGCTGGATAACCAATAGTTTTTACAAATTCTAAACCATCTTCAACTGTTGTTACAACCTTAGATGGTGCACATGGTTCTCCTATTTTCTCCATAGTCTTTTTAAATTCATCTCTATCTTCTGCTTTTTTAATCGTTAAAGATGTTGTTCCTATTAACTTAACATTATTTTCTTTTAAAAATCCCGATTCTTCAAGTTCCATTGCTATATTAAGGGCTGCTTGACCACCTAGTGTTGGTAATACACTATCCGGATTCTCTTTTAATATAATTTGCTTAACTACTTCTGGAGTAAGAGGCTCTATGTAAACTTTATCCGCTATATTTTTATCAGTCATTATAGTTGCTGGGTTAGAGTTAATAAGCACAACAAATATACCCTCTTCTTTAAGAGCTCTACAGGCTTGAGTACCTGCATAATCAAATTCCGCCGCTTGACCTATAACAATTGGACCTGAACCTATAACAACAACTTTCTTAACATTATTATTCTTAGGCATTATTTTGACACCTCCATTACATTAATAAAATCATTAAACAAGTAATCTGTATCTAAAGGCCCTGCACATGCTTCTGGATGAAATTGAACTGTTTGAACCTTTTTATTTTTATAGCGTACTCCTTCTACTGTACTATCATTAACATTTATAAAGCTAACTTCTGCAATATTTTCATCTAAACTTTCTGATTTAACCATATATCCATGATTTTGAGTAGAAATAAATACTTTACCAGTTTTCAAATCTTTAACGGGATGATTTGCACCTCTATGCCCATATTTCATTTTCTCTGTATCTCCATCATTTGCAAGGGCTAACAATTGATGACCTAAACATATTGCAAACATAGGAATATCTGTAGAAAATATTTTCTTAATCTCTTCTATTGTAACCTTGCATTCCTTTGGATCTCCAGGACCATTAGTTAACATAACTCCATCCGGTTTGCTATTAATAATAATATCTGCATTAGTATCTGCAGGATAAACTGTTACATCACAATATCTATTTGTTAATGATGTTATAATATTTTTCTTTGCTCCTAAATCAATAACTGCAACTTTTAATCCATTGCCACTATAATGCTCTATTTCTTTACAAGTAACATCCATTACAACATTTCCAACTTTATATCTTTTTAATTCAGGGATAATTACATTCAAATCATAATTTTCATTAGTTGTAATCATTCCATTCATTGTACCTTTTTCTCTAAGTATTTTTGTAAGGGCTCTTGTATCAATTCCTTCTATACCCGTAATATTGTTTTGTGTTAGAAATTTTTCAATACTAACCTGACTTCGAAAATTACTAGGCCTTTTGGCAATTTCTCTTACAATAAATCCTGACTGCCAAGGCTTATTTGCCTCCATATCTTCATAACATACTCCGTAATTACCAATAAGAGGGTATGTCATACATACAGATTGACCTGCATAAGAAGGATCTGTTAAAATCTCTAAATATCCAGTCATTGATGTGTTAAAAACAATTTCACTAATAATTTCTTTAGTGGAACCTACACTTTTTCCTGTAAATACATTCCCATCTTCTAAAATAAGAAAAGCCTTCATAATTGTAATTTCCTTTCTCTTAAATTGTACAATATTCTATTTTTGCCCAAAAAAAAAGACATAAAGTGTCGAGATCATCCTCGAGAAGTCTTTTTTATAAGTGCTTAAATTGTAACGAGTTTATCACATGAAATTTTTAAAAACAAGTTTTTTTGAAATTAACTAATTATATTAAGTTATACATACAAAAAGCGAACCCTATAATAGGTTCGCTCTTTATTTATATTATTTTTCGCTACTTACTTTCGAATATATGCAACCACAATATTCTTGTCTATACAAATTGTATTCTTTGGACAATTCTATAGAACGTTTATATCCATTTTTCTTTTTAAAATCTGCATATAAATAATTAATATTATGATTATTTGATAACTGCTCTCCTATCTCATTAATCCAAGTTGCGTTTTTATGTGGGCTAATTGACAAGGTGGTAGTAAAATAATCATAACCATTTTCTTTTGCATATATAGCTGCCTTTTCCATTCTTTGAATATAACATTTATAGCAACGTTGTCCACCTTCTGGAACATCCTCTAATCCCTTAGCAATATTATAAAAATCTTCTGGTATGTATTCTCCTTCAACAAGATTAACCTTGTGATCCCATTCTATATAATTAATAAATCTTTGTTGCTCATCTAATCTTATTCTATATTCACTCTCTGGAGAAATATTAGGATTATAATAAAAAATAGTAACATTAAAATACTTTGTTAAATATTCTAATGTATAACTACTACACGGAGCGCAACAACTATGTAATAGCAATGTAGGTGTTTTTCCTGATTTAATGATTTGCTCAATAATTCCATCTGTTTTTTGTTGAAAGTTCACAATTTGTTTCATATATATTTACCTCTTTATTTAATTTTACAATACAACCCCTTTTACAGAGCCTAGATGTTGTATATATTTGTGCATTATTACTAGTTGACTTTGTTAACAATATACAATATACTATTATTAAGATAAAAGATATAATTATTATTAATAAATTTGCATAATTTTCTGCATAAATATATAGAATTTACACATAGGAGGTGGCAACATGACAGTAGATCAAGCTATTAAAAAATACAAACTTGAACCTTTGAATATATATACTGCCAAAGCCAAAGCAAAAGAATTAAATGTTGACGAGGTATTATATATGAACGTCCAGAAGAATAAGTACGCATATATAGTAAAGGACGGCTCTCGTGGCATAATGCTTTACCAAGACGAGAAGAATATGTATACCAAAACATTTAAAGGACTTAAGATGACTCCTCTTGAACCATAATGCTATGCACATAAGTTTAATTCATATTAGGCTACTACTATTTTACAACACACTGATATATTTATCAATGTTGTATATTAGTAGTAGCCTATTTAAGTTATCTATATAATTTTATAACTTGCTTTATCTTCATCAAATATTTTATATCTTATAAGATCATCTACTAATATACATACTAAGGATAATCCAAGCCATATAATTGAATAAGGTAAACATATTTGACCTAACAAATTATATGGAACTTCTGAATAATCCCATACATCAAGCTTCAACCAAATATTCACTACTACTCCTGTTATAAATTCCATAGCTGTAATTATACACGAACCAATAACCATCTGACTAACTATTGCAACATTAAATCCAAATGCTTGATTAATAAGACCGGTAAGTATAAAACATATCCCTCCACAAATTATCATTGATATGTGCGAATACCCTCTATATAAGATTTCAAGAAAATAGTAAGCAAATCCTCCAAGAAGAAATAGTGATAAGTATTTGTATACTTTATTAATATTACGCAAAATAACCATCCTCTCTAACTTTGTTATAGTTATTATTTGCTAACACTGCTAAAATATACATAAAAAGCGAATATACCATATGCATATTCGCTTAATAATTTATTCTACACTATAATTAGGTGCTTCTTTTGTAATCTGTATATCATGCGGATGACTTTCTTTTAATGATGCTGCTGATATTTTAACAAATTCTGCTTTTTCTTGTAAGTCTGCAATGGTTTGCGCTCCACAATATCCCATACCTGAACGAAGCCCTCCAAGTAATTGAAATACAGTATCCTCAACAGTACCCTTATATGCCACACGTCCTTCTACACCTTCTGGAACTAATTTCTTAGCATTTGCTTGGAAGTATCTATCCTTACTTCCACATTCCATAGCTGCAATGGAACCCATACCTCTATATACTTTGTATTTACGTCCTTGATATAATTCAAATTCTCCTGGTGACTCATCAGTTCCTGCAAATAAGCTTCCCATCATACATACATTAGCACCTGCTGCTAATGCCTTTGTTATATCTCCTGAGTATTTGATACCACCATCAGCAATTACTGGAATACCTGCTTCTTTTGCAACTGCATATGCTTCCATAATAGCTGTAATTTGTGGAACACCAATTCCTGCTACTACTCTTGTTGTACAGATTGAACCTGGTCCAATACCTATCTTAACAGCATCTACTCCCATATCTATCATTGCCTGTGCACCACTTTTTGTTGCAACATTACCTGCAATAACTTGTAACTCTGGATATTTTTCTTTAACTAGCTTAAATGTCTTTAATACGTTAGATGAATGACCATGTGCTGTATCTATTACTATAGCATCAACCTTTGCCTTTACTAGTTCATCTACTCTATCAAGAATATCTGGTGTTACACCAACTGCTGCAGCACATAGTAATCGTCCTTGTGAATCTTTTGCTGCATTAGGATATTTTATTTGTTTTTCAATATCTTTAATTGTAATAAGTCCCTTTAAATTAAAGTTATCATCTACTATAGGTAATTTTTCTTTTCTAGCCTTAGCTAATATCTTCTTAGCCTCTTCTAAAGTAATTCCTTCTTTGGCTGTAATTAAACCTTCTGTGGTCATAGACTCTCTAATTTTCTTAGTATAGTCTTCTTCGAACTTTAAATCTCTATTTGTAATAATTCCTACTAACTTACCATTCTCAGTAATAGGTACACCTGATATTCTAAACTTAGCCATTAATCTATCAGCATCATATAATGTATTATCTGGTGCTAGAGAAAAAGGATCTGATATTACACCATTCTCTGAACGTTTTACTTTATCTACTTCTTCTGCTTGTTGTGCAATAGTCATGTTTTTATGAATAACGCCTATTCCACCTTGTCTTGCCATTGCTATAGCCATTCTATGCTCAGTAACTGTATCCATACCAGAACTCATAAGAGGTATCTGTAATTGTATTGTCTTTGTTAAATTAGTTCTTAAGTCTACATCATTAGGTATTACTTCTGAAAAAGCAGGTACTAATAATACATCATCAAACGTAATTCCATCACCTATAATCTTACTCATTTTATTTCTCTCTTTCCTATATATAAATTTCACTTTTTAAATTAATTGTTAAAAATACTAACAAATATAAACTATATTGTCAACAACATAATTCACTATTTTTCTCACTATTTCTATTTTAGTTAGTTCTCTTCATAAACACAAATATATAAACTTAAATATTCATCGCCTTCATTTAATAATGGCACCTTAATTCCCTCTATGTCTGAATTAATTTTTATATTAGTTCCTATCATAGCAATAGGAGGTGTTATATCTATAAATTTACCTTGAGTCGAGAAAATTGTTGCCGTATTTCCCATTATCATATTACTTAATTCATTAAGAGCAGAACAAGCCATCTCATCTAAATCATTAACAGGCATTCCAAACATCATTTTACTAGCTATATCCTTGGCATTATCTTCTGACATAACTAATATAACTTGTCCTTTCATCTCTCCAGTTACACCTACTTGAATGGTATAGATTGAATCATGAAAACTAAGACTTGCCAATTCTGGCTTTCCAACTCCAAGTTTAAGTGTAGTAACGTTTTCAAATATAGATATACTAGATTGTAGAAATGGATTAATATTATTAACATCTAGCCCTTTTTTCATAACAAGTACCTCTCCGTCTATATATTTAGTAAATATTGCTAAAAGAAATTAGCACATTTCCCCCTAAACCTATCTTCTATTATTATACCTTACTAGAAGAAAGTTATCAAATACAATTATTAGATTTTATATCTATTTATCAATCTTTTTTATAAAAAAATTGAAAAGACTATACAAAATAAAAAATCTCGGAAAAATTATTAAATTTCCAAGATAATTCTTAGTAGCGGGAGAGGGATTTGAACCCACGACACCACGGGTATGAACCGTGTGCTCTAGCCAACTGAGCTATCCCGCCATATTTTAAGTTATTTGACAGTTGTTCTCTGTCGAGTCATCTTCTAGGGTTCGCTACTGCTCACCAAGTGCGATGACATGACTACGACTAGATTCAAACTTCGTCTTCGACTCGTTTTCATCAAGTTCTCTGTCGATGGGACCAACAGGGCTCGAACCTGTGACCCCCTGCTTGTAAGGCAGGTGCTCTCCCAGCTGAGCTATGATCCCATGTGTTTTTGACACATTTGTTAGTATATTAAAACATAGGCAAAAAGTCAAGCACTTTTTTTCAAAAATCCCAATATTTTTTATTGCATTAAAACTCGACTACCATTTACGCCTTTTATTACTTGAATTTGATTATCAATTCTTTCTTTTAATTCATCTACATGTGAAATAACACCTACAGAAATATTGTCTTTTGTTAAATTCATTAATGTTTCTATAGCAAGTTGCCTTGCATTACTATCTAATGTGGCAAAACCTTCATCAATAAATAATACGTCTATTTCTATTCCACCTGCACTGCTTTGGATTATATCAGACATTCCTAATGCCATAGACAATGCAACTTGAAATTGTTCTCCTCCAGATAGGGTTGTTACAGGTCTTCTCTTTCCTATTTGGCAATCTAACACATCTAATTCTAATATATCTTTTTTTCTGCCATCTGTTACCTTAGATACTCTAAATATCTTATATATACCACCACTCATTATTTCTAATCTTTTATTAGCTGCCATTATCATATCATCAAAATATGAACTCATAATATAATGTTCTAATTTAATATTATTAACGTTATTACCATTAAATAAATTATATATTTTTCCCATCACCCCATATTTTTCGTATAAACTAGCATTAATCGTATATTGCTTAAGTATTTTCTCTATTCCTAATTTATTTGATTTTATTTTAGCTAATAATTCATCTCTATTTTTATTTATATCTTCTTTTTCAATATTAAGCTTTAATAACTCTTGTTTTAATAATATTATTCTATCTTCTCCACTATCATTAGAAATAATATTACTCTTAAGTTCTTCAATAATTGCCTTATTACTTTCTATTTTAGTATTTAATTCTTGATAAGAACTATTTATACTTTCCCTATCTTTTTCATAATTACTTATTAGTGCTTTGTTTGAATATATATACTCTGATATTTCTGTAGTATCTCTAAATTCTTTAGGTATGTCTTCTTCATTTTTATATATTGTTTCTTGGTTTTTAATTATTTTACTATTAATTAATTCCAAATCTGAATTCAACGTTGCTATATTATCTAAATAATTTGCAATTAGCTTATTTGATTTTTCTATTTCTTTATTTCTTAATTCTTTATTTCTTCTATCTTCATATAATTGATTTGATATTTTCTTTTCACTATTATACTCTTCTGTTACCTTTAATATTTCATTCGCTAAAATACAATTAACTAAATTATGCTCAACTAATAATTCATTATATTTTTCAAAGAGAATATCACATTCTGTCTTTTTCTCTAGTGCTCTAATATACGAATCATCACATTTTGCCTTTATATCTTCATAAATTTCTCTTTTTGTTTCAATCTCTTCTTCTGTAGGAACATTAGTAGAAAGAGTAGCCACACTAGGATGATGCTTTGAACCGCACACCGGACACGCCTCACCATCCACAAGAAATTTTGACGCAACTATACCGATAAGCGATTTATTATAATTATCTTCTAATCTCTCTAATTCCTCTTTTGACATATTCTTTTTATTTAATATATTTTCATATTGTTCTTGAAGAATTTTCAGGTTTTCATTAGTTATTTCAATTTCCATATTTTTATCATTTAAATTATTAATAATTTTTTTCTTATTGTCCAAATAATTTAACTTAATAGTAACATCTGATATTTTCTTATCAATTTCTCCTAATTGAAGCACATATTCCGTATTTAACTGTATAGACTTTTTATTAGATTCAACATTATCTTTCAACTTATCTATTTGCGCAGATAAATCACTATAATTAATGCTATATTTTCTTATATTACTCTTTGCTTCACTTATTCTTTCAAAGGCTTTTATTCCACTTTCAGCTTGAAATAATTTAAGTTTTAATTCTTCTATCTCAGAATATTTATTTAACAATTCTGCTTTTTTATGATTTATTTCTTGTAATTTATATATTAGCTCATTATTTTGCTTTATTAAAGAATCTGCTTTCTTTATGTTATTATCATTTATTTCTTCAGTATTTAACTTAGAAATCAAATCATTAGACATATTATTAATTTGTACTAATTTCTTATCATAATTTGCAATTATTTCATCATCTTCTTTAATTTCAACATTAAGTTTATTAGAAAATTCTATATAATCTCTCTTTTCTATACAATCTATATACTTTTCTTTATCAATAGACATAGTACTTATAATACCATCTATATTTGTATCATTTTCTTTTATCTTTGATTTTATCTCTCTTGCCCTTTCACCTGAAATATCTTCTAATTTATTATAAATAAATGTATTAAAAATATTTCTAAATGCCTCTACCCTTTTATCGGTTCTCTCTGATAATAAGGTTTGAAATTCTCCTTGAGCAATCATTGATATTTTTTTGTATTGCTCATAAGTAATTCCTAATATTTCTACTATTTTAGTATTAACTTCATTGTTGCCTACTACTATATTGCTGTTAGGTAATATAAGAGATGCTTCCTCCTTAGATTCTGTATAGCCATCACCTCTAAGTTTTTTACGCATATATGACGGATTCCTCTTAACTACATATTCTTCTCCTCTATGAAAAAATCTAAGCTCCACAAAAGTTTCCACATTATCTAATGCATAATCACTTCTTAAGCAATCTTTCTTTCTAAAATTACCACTTACACTTGCATATAAAGCATAGGTGATTCCATCAAATATTGTAGTCTTTCCAGCTCCAGTAACTCCTGTAATTAGAAATATACTATTATTAAATTGTGTAAAATCTATAAATTCTACAGAACCATATGGTCCCCATCCACTAATTACTAGAGAAATCGGTTTCATTATTTACACCTTTTAACCCCTTCTTCATACATATCATTAATAATACTTTTCACTTCTTCATCTAATTCACTATTATTATAATTAAAAAACTCTTCTATAAGCTCTATTGGTTTTTTATTTTTCACTTCAACTTTTCCTAACTCATTGCTTTCTATATTCATATATTTTTCTTGCTGCACCATCATTATGTTAGGATAGTATCTCTTTAATACTTTAAGAGGTTCTATAAGCTCAATGTCGTCTGTTAATACCGCTCCTATATAATCTTCTACGTTACCTATACTTGTCCATTTATCTGATATTAGATTATCTAATGTATCTTTGATTATTCTAACATCTCTAGTAGGATTTAACTCTTCAAATTCAATAGAAATATTTCCTTTTTCTCTGAATTCAATTATAGGCACTGTCTTCTTATAATTTATTTCTGAAAAAGAATATTTAAGTGGAGACCCTGCATATCTTACTTCTTCTCTACCAACCTTTTGAGCTCTATGTATATGACCTAATGCAACATAATCAAATTTATCAAATATTTTATAATTAACCTTATCCACTCCACCTACGCTAATAATATTTTCTGAGTCAGATTCAATAACATCTTCGTCTGACGCTATAACAAAATTATGAGTAACAATAATATTTCTACTATTAGAATCTATATCAATTGTAGATACAGCTTCTCTAACTCCATCTTCATATGATAAGATATTTTGATTATTATATATATGTCTAGCTAATGCTGGTTTGAAAAAAGGCAACATGTATATTGTAATCTTTCCATACTCATCATTAAGACTTATATTCTCAACATTCCCATCAAAAGAATTTGATATATATATATTATTTTTGCTAAAAATACTATTACCAAAACTTAATCTATCTGAAGAATCATGATTTCCATTTATAATAACTACTTTAATATTCATATTTGTTAATTCAGATAAAAACCAATCAAATAAAACTACTGCTTCAACTGTAGGAATGGTTCTATCATATACATCTCCTGCAATAAGCAATAGTTCAATTTTCTTATCAAGTATAACACTTATAATCTCTTGTAAAATATATCTTTGGTCTTCTAGCATATTATAACCATTAACTAT
>JAVBSN010000032.1:0-10654 GCA_031547045.1 Lachnospiraceae bacterium | reverse complement strand
GACCGTTCTTGTCGTAATAAATGTATATTTTGCTTTATAGATCAGAATCCGCCTAATATGAGAGAAACCATATATTTTAAGGATGATGATTCAAGACTATCATTTTTACAGGGAAATTATATAACACTTACTAATATGTCTGATGAGGATGTAGATAGAATTATTAAATACAAATTAGCACCTATTAATGTTTCTGTTCATACAACCAATCCTGAACTTAGATGCAAGATGCTTAATAATAGATTTGCTGGAGATGCTTTAAGTAAGATTAAGAAGTTTTATGATGCTGAAATTGTTATGAACGGACAAATAGTATTATGTAAGGGTGTTAATGATAGACAAGAACTAGATAATACAATAGGAGACTTGATGAAATATATGCCTTATATGCAAAGTGTTTCAGTTGTTCCAGTAGGATTATCTAAATATAGAGAGGGTTTATTTGAATTAGAGACTTTTAATAAAGAAGATTCAAAGAGTGTAATAGATATAGTTAATAAGTATCAAAAATTAGCTTATGAAGAATATGGAACACATTTTATACATGCCTCTGATGAGTGGTATATAAATGCAGGAATAGAAGTGCCAACTGAAGAATCCTATGATGGGTATGTTCAGATAGAAAATGGAGTGGGAATGGTTAGGTCTTATCTTGATGAGGTAAGATATGCAATACAAGACATTCTAAATATGGAAAATGAAAAAATATTTTCTGAAAATATTACAGTATCTATAGTATCAGGTGTTTTAGCATATGATTATGTATGTAGAGCAGTTAAAATAATTGAAGATAAGATTCCTAATGTTAATATAAATGTATATCCTATAGTTAATAATTTCTTTGGTGAAAGAATAACTGTAACAGGATTACTTACAGGTAATGATATAGTTGCACAAATAAAATATAAAGAGTTAGGTGAGAAGTTAATAATACCTAATGATATGCTTAAAGCAGATGAAGATATATTTTTAGATGATATGACATTGGAAGAATTCCAAAAGGCTTTACAAGTCCAAGTTGCTGTTGTACAATCTAACGGAGCGGATTTTGTAAACGAGATATTTAGAGGAGAAAAATAATGAGTAAACCAATAGTTGCCGTTGTGGGTAGACCTAATGTAGGTAAGTCAACATTATTTAATGTACTTGCTGGTGAACAGATTTCTATAGTTCAAGATACCCCAGGTGTTACAAGGGATAGAATATATGCTGATATTGATTGGCTAGATTATAATTTTACATTAATTGATACGGGTGGTATTGAGCCAGAAAGTGAAGATATAATATTAAAAAGCATGAGAGAACAAGCTGAGATTGCGATTGAAACAGCTAATGTAATTATGTTTCTTGTTGATGTTAGACAGGGACTTCTTGATGATGACTTCAAGGTAGCTGATATGCTTAGAAGATCAAAGAAACCAGTTGTATTAGTAGTAAATAAAGTTGATAGTTTTGATAAATTTATGAATGATGTATATGAATTTTATAATTTAGGTTTAGGTGATCCACATGCTATATCTGCTGCATCAAGATTAGGTCTTGGTGACATGCTAGATGAGGTAGTAAGTTATTTTGATGAAAGTGCCAAAGAAGATGTAGAAGATGAGAGACCACGTATTGCAGTAATAGGTAAGCCAAATGTAGGTAAATCCTCTATTATTAATAAACTTCTTGGTGAAGATAGATGTATTGTATCTGATATAGCAGGAACTACCAGAGATGCTATAGATACAGAAGTTGTTAGAAATGGCAAAGAATATATATTTATAGATACAGCAGGTCTTAGAAGAAAAAGTAGAATAAAAGAAGACATAGAGAGATATAGTATTATTAGAACTGTTGCGGCAGTAGAGCGTTGTGACATTGCTATTTTAGTTATTGATGCTAGTGAAGGTGTAACAGAGCAAGATGCAAAGATTGCAGGTATAGCACATGAACGTGGCAAGGGTATGATAATAGCAGTTAATAAATGGGACAAGATTGAGAAAGATAATAAAACTATTTATAAACATACTAATACTATAAGAAATACATTGGCATATATGCAATATGCAGAGATGATATTTATATCAGCAGAAACAGGACAAAGACTTCCTAAGTTATTTGATGTAATTGATACTGTTATTGAAAACCATTCATTAAGAGTGGCAACAGGTGTACTTAATGAGATTATGAGTGAAGCTGTAGCTATGCAACAGCCACCAAGTGATAAGGGTAGAAGATTAAAATTATACTATATTACTCAGGTTTCGGTTAAACCACCTACATTTGTTATATTTGTAAATGATAAAGAATTAACACATTTTTCATATACAAGATATATTGAAAATCAAATAAGGGAGACTTTTGGATTCAGAGGAACTCCATTAAAATTTATTTATCGAGAGAGAAAGGAAAATAAATAAAATGGATATTGTTATAAGAATTTTATGTTTAGTTGTAGGATACCTATTTGGATTAATACAGACTGGATATATATATGGCAGAGTTCATGGCATAGATATTAGAACACAGGGAAGTGGTAATTCAGGAACTACTAATGCATTAAGGGTATTAGGTAAGAAAGCAGGATTAATAGTATTTCTTGGAGATTTCATAAAAGGATTTGTGGCATGCGTTATTGCAAGAATGATGGCTGGTGCAATTGATAGACCAGAGCTTACATATGTTATGATGTTAGCTACAGGATTAGGGGTTGTATTAGGACATAATTTTCCTTGTTATCTTAATTTTAAGGGTGGTAAAGGTATTGCAGCAACAGCAGGAGCTATTGTTGGTACACTAGAATGGAAAGTGATTATACCTTGTTTATTTATATTTATAATTACAGTTATAATATCAAGATATGTATCATTGGGATCATTAGTTATAGTAACAGCATTATTCGTATTATTTGTGATATATGGTGAAATAGGTATATTATCAATTAATAATGAAATAGCATCACTGAGATATGAAAGTTATGTATGGGTCTTTTTGTTTACGCTGTTGGCATTTATTAGACATAAGGATAATATAGTTAGATTAGTAAAAGGCGAAGAACGTAAGCTATGGGGCGATAAAAAAGATAAAGAATAAATGGTTGCGGAGGCGTATTAATATGAGAAATGTTAGTGTTTTAGGTGCAGGAAGTTGGGGAACTGCGTTAGCTTCATTATTAAAGGATAACGGTAATCAAGTTACTATTTGGTCAATAGATAAAAATGAAGTAGATATGCTTAACGAATTCCATGAGCAAAAAGATAAGCTTCCAGGAGTTATATTAGATAAAGATATAATTGCAACAACTAGTTTAGAAGAAGCTATTGAAGGTAGAGATATATTAGTATTTGCAGTACCTTCACCTTTTGTAAGATCAACAGCTAAGACAGTTTCACCGTATGTTAGTGAAGGACAAATAATTGTAAATGTTGCAAAGGGAATAGAAGAATCAACACTTATGACATTGGTTGAGATTATTGAAGAAGAGATTCCACAAGCAAATGTAGCTGTACTTTCTGGACCTTCTCATGCAGAAGAAGTTGGAAAGAAGCTTCCTACAACAGTTGTAGTTGGTTCAAAAGATAAAGAAATAGCACATTTAATTCAAGATACATTTATGAATCAAGTATTTAGAGTATATACTAGTCCTGATGTAATAGGTATTGAATTAGGTGGTTCAATTAAAAATGTTATTGCATTAGCAGCAGGTGTAGTTGATGGATTAGGTTATGGAGATAATACTAAGGCAGCATTAATGACTAGAGGAGCTACTGAAATGGCTAGATTAGGAGTTGCTATGGGTGGCAATTATGCTACATTCTCTGGTTTATCAGGAATAGGTGATTTAATAGTTACTTGTACAAGTAAGCATAGTCGTAATAGAAGTGCTGGATATTTAATAGGTCAAGGTAAGACGTATACAGAAGCTATGGATGAAGTTAAAATGGTTGTTGAAGGTGTATACTCAGCAAAAGCAGCCCTTGCTTTATCAAAGAAATATAATGTATCAATGCCAATAGTAGAACAAGTAAATAAGGTATTATTTGAAGATGTACCAGCTAGAGAAGCTGTTATGTCATTGTTATTAAGAGATAGAGCTACTGAATCGGAAAACTTAGAATGGTAGCGAAAATAGATACTTATAAGGCACATTACAATAAATATGTTTATTGTAATGTGTCTTTTTTATTCATAGTAATGAAAAAACCACATATAATTATAGTAGTACATCAAAGGGGGTCTTTTATGGACAATTATAATGCCAATAATTATAGTGTTTACAAAGATATAAGCACCAGAACAAATGGTGAGGTATACATAGGAGTAGTTGGACCAGTAAGAACTGGCAAGTCAACTTTTATTAAAAGATTTATGGATATGTTAGTATTACCAGGAATAACAGATGAACCAAGTAAACAAAGAGCTATGGATGAACTACCTCAATCAGCTACAGGAAAAACAATAATGACTACTGAACCCAAATTTATACCTAAAGAAGCAGCTAATGTTAGTGTAACTGATGATATTGATTTAAAAGTAAGACTAATTGATTGTGTTGGCTATATGGTTGATGGAGCAACAGGACATATGGAAGACAATACGGAACGTATGGTTAAGACTCCTTGGTTTGACTATGAGATTCCATTTACAAAAGCAGCAGAAATAGGTACTAAAAAGGTTATTAATGATCATTCTACAATTGGTATTGTAATTACTACTGATGGTAGCTTTGGTGACATAGGAAGAAATGGATATGTTGAAGCAGAGAAAAGAACAATAGATGAAATGAGAAAATTAAATAAACCTTACATAGTTCTTCTTAATAGTTCAAGACCTAGTGCAACAGATACAGTTGAGCTTAGTAAAAAATTAAGCGAAGAGTATAAGACTCAAGTACTTCCAATTAACTGTGACCAGCTTAAGAAAAATGATATAACAGAAATATTAGAAGCTTTATTATTAGAATTCCCAGTTGCAGAAGTAGCATTTAATATACCTAAATGGTTAACTGCTCTTGATAATGATAATTATATTAAGAGGGAACTAATAAATATTGCCAAAGATATAATGAGCAGAATAAATGTAATTAGAGATATTTATATGGAATTCCCATCTAATGATTATATTGAGAAGATTAAACTTGATAAAATAAATATGGATAAGGGCAAAATTAATATTAATGTTGATATAATAGATAAATTTTATTATGAGATGCTTAGTAACCTTATTGGAGAAGAGATTAGTAATGAATATCAATTTGTAAGTATTCTTAAAAATATGGCAAAGCAAAAATCAGAATATGATCAAGTTGCAAATGCAATAGATGCTGTTAAATATAAAGGATATGGAGCAGTTACTCCTAACTCATGTGATATTAAACTAGATAAGCCAGAGATTATTAAGCATGGTAATAAGTATGGTGTTAAGATTAAGGCAGAGGCTCCTTCAATACATATGATTAAGGCAAATATAACTACAGAAATTGCACCAATTGTAGGAACTGAAGAGCAAGCAAATGATTTAATAGATTATATTAACAGTGGTTCACAAGATAGTATGGATAATATGTGGAATGTAAATATATTTGGTAAGACCTTAGAACAGCTTGTAGAAGAGGGAATAAGGGGTAAATCAACAAGGATTAATGAGGAAAGTCAATTAAAGCTACAAGACACTATGGAAAAGATAGTTAATGATAGTAATGGCGGAATGGTATGTATAATAATTTAGTAAGTATGGCGCACATGAAATCATGTGCGCCATATCTATAAAACGCCAATCTATCATGCTTACTTTGCTTGACATGGTAATTATAAATTGATACAATTTCAATTGAGACTTTTATAATAAAAGTATATAGACTTGGGAGATGACACCATGAGTAATGTAGATAATAATAGAAAAAATGTACTAAAACAAAAAGCAATTCAGAAAAAAAAGAAAAAAGCTAAAAGAATAAGAAGATGGTTAGGTATTATATTCTTTATGCTTCTTATATTAGCAGGTTTGTTATTTTTGAATTTCAATACATATGGATATGTAAAAGAGAGTGTTACAATTGAGGCAGGAACGGTTGAACAGATATATCCATCAGACGTGCTATATAAAGAAACAAACAGATTTAAATGGATAACAGATATAAATAGTATTGATTTAGATAAAGTTGGAAATTATGTTGTAGAAATAGAAGTTAGAAACATTAAAAAGACTGTAAATCTGTATGTTGTTGATACTACAGCACCTACTGGTGTTGCAGTTAATGATATTAGTTTATGGAATGGGGAGAAGTTAGAGGCTTCTGACTTTATTTCAGAAGTAACAGATGCAACAGAGGTTAATATTTATTATAAAGATGAACCTGATTTTAGTAAAACAGGTGATTGCATTGTAGTAATAGTTCTTGAGGATGAAGAGGGTAATAAGACAGAGTATACTTGCACATATACTATGGGAGAAGATAGAGAACCACCGATAATAGAAGGAATGACTTATCAAACCTTATACATAGGTGATACTATATCTTATAAAAGTTTAATTACGGTAACTGATAATGTTGACCCAGACCCAGAAATTGAAGTAGATTCCTCTGATGTAAATCAAATGGGAGAAGGAGTCTATACAGTTAAATATACAGCTAGAGATAAAGCAGGAAATGAAGCAACATTTGAAATTGAATTAACAGTTGAAGAAAAACCAGCAGATATTGATGAAATGAATGCATTAGCAGATGCTGTATTGGAAAGCATTACAACTCAAGGCATGACAAAGAGAGAAGTTGCACAGGCAATATATAAATGGATGAAATATTCAAGTGGAATAGCTTATACTGGAACGTCTGATAAGTCAGATTGGGTAAAGGAAGCTACAAAAGGATTAAAGCATAATGGTGGAGATTGCTTTACATATTTTTCAGTAAGTAAAGCTTTATTAACTAGAGCAGGAATAGATAATTTGGATATTGAAAAGTATCCATATAGAACTAATAAACATTATTGGAGTCTTATTAACTGTGGTGATGGTTGGTATCATTTCGATACAACACCACGTCATGATAAGAGTGAGTTCTTTATGTTAACAGATGCTCAATTAGATGCATACTCATCTAAACACTATAATAGTCATGCATATGATAGAAGCTCGTATCCAGCAACACCAGAAAATTGAGGTGATATGCCATGAACAAACTAGGGGTAATAGGAGGGCTTGGTCCAATAGCAACAGCCTATTTTTTGGAATTGATAATAAAGATGACAAATGCTTCTTGGGATCAAGACCATATTGATATGATAATATATAATTATCCATCAATACCAGATAGAACAAAATATATAATTGGTGAAAGCAATGATAGTCCAATAGAACCTATTATTAATATAGGGAAAAGGTTATGTGCAGAAGGCATGGATTACATTGCTATGCCTTGTATTACAGCTCATTACTTTTATGAAGAAATTAGCAATAATTTAGATATACCAATAATTAATATTATTAGTGAGACAGTAGAGTATCTTAAAAAAATGGGTATTACTAAGGTTGGAATAATGGCAACTGATGGAACTATGCAAACTAAGATGTTTCAAAAAGAACTTAATGATAATAATATGATTTCGATTATTCCAGATGATGAGTGCCAGAAGCATATAATGTCAATAATATATGACAATGTTAAAGCTAATATAGATGTAGATATGGACAGGTTTAATAGGGTTTCTAAAATGTTGAAAGATAATGGTGCAGAGGTTATTATTTTAGGATGTACTGAACTATCATTAATTAAAAGAGATAAAAATATTGGAGCAGGTTATATTGATGCAATGGAAGTATTAGCAATGAGATCAATTGAACTTTGTAAAGCATCACTTAACGAGGACTACAAATATTTAATTACTAGATAAACATGGAGAAGATTATGCAAAATAATGTATTAGAATATTTAGAAAATATAGTAGTAAAGGTTCCTAATAAACTAGCTTATGCAAATGAAAGTATAGGTGTTACTTTTAAAGAGGTATATGATAATTCTAGAGCTATAGGAACATTTATTAGTACCCAAAATCTTTATAAAAAACCAGTAGTAGTATTTATGGAGAAATCACCAAAGGCAATAATGACTTTTTATGGAGTGTTATATAGTGGTAATTTATATGTTCCATTTGATGAAGAAATGCCAAAGCATAGAATAGAACTTATTTTACAGAATCTTAATCCAGAATCAATTATATGTGATGATGTAACTATAGAGATTCTTAAAAATTTTAATTATAGTGGAACTGTATATTTATATGATGAAATAATTAATACAGAAATTAATAATGAAGCATTAGCTAATATTAGAAGTAAATCAATTGATACAGATCCTATGTATATTGTATTTACATCAGGCTCAACAGGAGTACCTAAGGGTGTTGTGGCTTGCCATCGTTCAGTAATAGATTATATAGAGAATTTATCCCAAGTATTAGAATTTAATGAGGATACAGTGTTTGGAAATCAATCCCCATTATATTTTGATGCCTGTCTTAAGGAGTTGTATCCAACCCTTAAGTTTGGTGCAACTACATATCTTGTGCCTAAGAGCTTATTTATGTTTCCAATTAAACTAGTGGAATATTTAAATGAGAATAAAATTAATACAGTTTGTTGGGTAGTATCTGCACTTACAATAATCTCAAGTACGGCAACCTTCAAAAGTATTGTTCCAGAACATTTACATACGATTGCATTTGGAAGTGAAGTATTTCCTATAAAACAGCTTAATATATGGAGAGAAGCATTACCTAATGCTAAGTTTACTAATCTGTATGGACCAACTGAAGCAACAGGAATGAGTTGTTATTTTAAGGTTGATAGAGAATTTCAGCTTGATGAAACTGTTCCTATTGGAAAACCATTTAATAATACAGAGGTTCTATTAATTAATGATAATAATGGAGAATGCAAGTTGGGTGAAGAAGGAGAAATATGTATTAGAGGTACAGCAGTTACTTTGGGATACTATAATAACCCAGAAAAGACTAGTGAAGTATTTACACAGAATCCACTTAATACAGCATATCCTGAATTTATATATCGTACTGGTGATATTGGAAAGTACAATGATAGAGGAGAATTATTATTTATTTCTCGTAAGGATTATCAAATCAAGCATATGGGACATAGAATTGAACTTGGTGAGATAGAAGTAATACTTAATATGCATGAAGCTATTAAATTGGCTTGTTGTATATTTGATAATGAGAGAAAGAAAATAGTTTTATATTATACAGGTGATATATCTGCAAAAGATATAACAATATATATGAAGGATAAATTACCTAGATATATGGTTCCAAATGTGGTTAAAAATATAGATGAAATGCCACTTACAGCTAATGGTAAGATTAATAGAGCTTTCTTAAAGGAAGATTATATTAACAGTAAGAAAAAATAATAATAAAGAGGTAAGAAAAATGGAAGATTTATTAAGTATCTTAGAAGAATTACATCCAGATGTAGATTATGAAGAATGTACAACACTTATTGATGATAAGATTTTAGATTCATTCGATATTATAACAATAATTTCAGAAATAAACGCAGAATTTGATGTTGCAATTCCCGCTGAGGAGATTATACCAGAGAACTTTAATTCAGCTAAGTCATTATATGCATTAGTAGAAAAACTTTTAGATGAATAGTAGAGGGATATAAGAATGTTATTTACATCATATACATTTATATTGTTTATTGCCATAGTTTTTTTAGTATATTATATAATTCCAAAAAAAATTCAATGGATGTGGCTTTTATTAACTAGCTATATATTTTATGCTTATGCAGGAATACATTATCTGTTATTTATATTATTTACAACAGTAACAACCTATTTGATAGGTAATCGTATCCAGAAGATTCATGATAAACAGTCTGAATATATAAAAGAGAATAAAAGTACATTATCAAGAGAAGATAAAAAACAATACAAAGCAACAATGAAGTCTAAGAGATGGAAGTGGTTATTATTATGCCTATTCCTAAACATAGGCTTATTATGTGTGTTAAAATATACGGATTTTGTTATAGCTAATATCAACACTATACTTAATCATGCAGGTGCTAGTAAAGAATTAACCTTCTTTAAATTTATACTTCCAATGGGTATATCATTTTATACATTTCAAACAATGGGATATATTATTGATGTATATAGAGGAAAATATCCACCAGAGAAGAATATCTGTAAATTAGCACTATTTGTTTCTTTCTTCCCACAAATGGTACAAGGTCCTATAAGCAGATTTGATGATTTATCAGTTAGTTTATTTGAAAGTCATAAGGTTAATTGGAAAACTATTAGCTTTGGGCTTCAAAGAATATTATTTGGATATTTTAAAAAGTTAGTAATAGCTGATAGAATATTAGTGGCAGTAAATGCGATAATACGTAACCCAGAAGAAAAAACAGGTGTCTATGTTCTTGTTGGTATGGTATTTTATGCAATTGAATTATATTGTGATTTTACAGGTGGTATTGATATTACAATTGGTATTGCTGAGGTTTTAGGAATTAAGGTAAAAGAAAACTTTGAAAGACCATTTTTCTCTAAGTCTATTGAGGAATATTGGAGAAGATGGCATATTACAATGGGTACATGATTTAAATATTATATATTTTATCCTATTTATGTTTTTTA